>CAZNLG010000100.1:0-2942 GCA_964573765.1 uncultured Candidatus Bathyarchaeia archaeon
AGTTGTCAAATTTTAATCTTTATCTTTTCCGGTGATAACAGTTTTTTAGGAGACCGACCATAACCCGCTTAAAAAATAAGAAATCTATAAAGACAACATCTCTTCTTAGCTTATCCCATTTTTTGATTAATATATTCAAAAACCTGTTTAGGGTTATCTAAATCTAAACCTTTCCTAGCCAAACACAACAAATCATCAATCACATGTCCAATAGTAGATTCTGTATATCCTCTAACCTTCAACCAATCAACCAAAACAAAAACCTTAGGAGCCTTAGAAGGAAACAAACCCTACAAAACAAAAAAGAAAAAGGTTTTGAACTGGTTTTGTTGATGCCCAGGGCAGGACTTGAACCTGCGACAACCCGGTCTTCAGCCGGGCGCTCTCCCAAACTGAGCTACCTGGGCATTCTATCATAGAGATTATTTTTGGTCTTGAATAAAGATTTTTCTCGGATTTAAGTTTTAAAAGTTTCTAAGAGCATTTTGAGCGGCAGGTAGAATGGATTGGTGGATGGGAGAAATGGTAAGTACGAGTTGGAAGAAAATTGAATCTGGGCTAATTCTTTAACTTCAATCTTTGTGGATTGTTCAAGGTTAAAGTATCAACCATTCCACCAACGGTCAAACTTCCAGCTACCTGAGCACCAATAAGTTTTCCATTTTTGGAAAAAAGAAGTTTTAACTTTTACAGGTGAAGTTTCAGGCATGGATGGTTTAACTGGACAGGAACCTGTTACAAGAACAAGTTTACCGTAGTTAAACTCCTTAACCTGGATGCTGTTTTAACAGTCACGTCAAGAATTCTACCGTTAGACATCACTATATCTTTGATTTAACCCCACCAAAACCATATGGAATTGCACAAGGAACAACAAGTTTTCTTCTTCCCAAACACCGATAACCCTTGAGTTTTGGATTAACTCTTTTTAACCGTTAAAGAAACAGTTATTTCTACCCGGTCCTCCACCAACAATCAAGACATCTGTTTTTCCATCTTAAACAACTTCTTTTTCGAAAATCTTTTCAAACAAATTTGTTTTTTCGATTTCTATAATTGGAATGGAAACCGTTTGACCGTCGGAGCTAGGTTGGTCACTGTAACCTACTTCATCTTTAAACCTGTTGTAAACAACGTATTTCTTTTGAATTTCTTCTGCACCCTGAAAGAAATAGATAACTGGTCTACCTAAGGATAAGGTACCCTGAACAAAGTAAACATGTTTACCTTCAATAATTGTATGCTGGATAAATGGTGTGGGTGATAAAACCACCAGCCTGATCAGGTCTTCCATTTTCTTAAGTTGAATGTATATCAAATCTTGAGTCAAAGAAACTCCCATGAAAAAGTTTGTAAAGCTTTAAGCTCATTTAGGGTTTATAAAATTTTAGGGTTTATAGTTTAAAGTTTAAGAGTTTCAAGGATTTTTTGGAAGTTTCTTTCACAAGGTTTTCTCTTGTAAACCTTAAGGTCTTCAACTAGTTTTTGTTTATCGACTTTTCCAAGGATTGCTTCAATTTTTTTGGGTAACCCTCCTCTTATAAACAGGTACTGACAAATGGAAGTTAGGTTTGAAATTTTACGTTTATTACTTGCCTTTCCAAAATCTACAAGGTAGGGTTTATCCGTTTTACTTACAAGGACATGTTTTGTAGCTCGACTTAACTCACCATGGTCTATACCAATCATGTCCAACATAAAACATTGAGTTAGAATTTGTTTAAGAACGTTTTCCAATCTAGTTTTTCCATTTTTGTTTTTTAGGTTTTCAATCCATCTTGGTAAAGGTTCATCTTCTACAAGTTCAAGAAGAATAAAGTTTTTTGTTGCTTTGAAGATTTTAGCTCCAACCCCAACCCTGTTTACCTTTTTAAGTATTTCGGATTCATGGGTTAGGTCTGGTTTTGTCGCATCAACCCTTCGAATTTTTAGTGCATAATGTTTTCCGTTGGTTCCTGTTACTTTTACAACTATACTTGCATGACCCTTACCTAAGACAGAAAACTTTCCTACCTTTTTCTCTCCACCAACTTCAAAAGAAACGATGTCCAAGTTTTTAAGTTCTTTCAGTCTTTTTTCAAACTCTAGGTCTGTAAATTTTGGGTAGCAAAGAATTTCTTTAAAATCTGAGTTTTTAAGTTCTTCAACCGGAATAAGATTGCTCAAGCCAGATGGGTTTCCCCCTTAAAAATTCTGTTAAAAAGACTGCAAATGAAGGGTTTTTTCTGTAGAAATCCAGGATTTCTTGGTTTACAAGTATTTTAAACCCTTTTTCGATTGCTTTTAAAATACGGCTTGCAACACCGATATCCCTACCTGAGCTTTTAAGTTTTTCTTTAAGTAAGGCTTTTGCATCTGTCTGTTTTCTTTTAACCAATACAACCCATCTTCCATTTTCAATGTAGGGACCTGAAACTGTTTTGGGGTTGGAAATGTATTTGGAAACGAATTTTTCTTCTTCTTTTGAAGCTACTGGTGGACCATAATGTTTTTTTACGTTTTTTAATGATTTGTTTTCAAGTTCAAAGACCAAAACATTAAATTTTTTCTCGTCACTCCAGCTTTTAGACCTTAAAACTTTAAACTCGGATTTTTCTAGGAAATTTTGGATTACCCTTTGAGTTTTGTACATTTGACCCCATAAAATATCTGGAACACGTTCTAAACAAGCAAATTTAAGAAAAAGTATGTCTGTTTGACGTTCAACCAAAATTTTTCGTAGTTTTTTAGGTTTAAACGGGGTTGGTTTAGGTGGATAGAAAAAAACTTTACTTGGTTTCCTTAGGAAAAGTTTTGAAGCTACCTTAAATAAGTTAAAATTCTCTAATCTAAGAGCTGCAGCTACGTTTCTATGTTTATCCACAGGGTCTATGAAAATTAGATGAACATCACCAAAAAGTCTTCTTACTTCTTCAAAACTTTTGTTGTAATAGTTTTCAATG
>CAZNLG010000100.1:2952-4134 GCA_964573765.1 uncultured Candidatus Bathyarchaeia archaeon
CTACTATTTCTCCAACTTTCCACATGGAAGCAGCACTTAAAACTTTGGAAAAGCTTCCATACCGAATTACTAAAAGTTCTGTTAGGTATCCGCTAAAGCCCCCAGTTTTTATATCTGCACCATAGACACCTATACTTTTCATGAACCTTTTTAGGATTCTTACTTCCTTTTTCTGTTCTTCTTTAAGATGAGATTTTACATATTCTGTATGGTAGGGTGTTCTATCCGTTGCAGTTT
The DNA here is from genome assembly GCA_964573765.1 of uncultured Candidatus Bathyarchaeia archaeon. Lineage (GTDB taxonomy): Archaea > Thermoproteota > Bathyarchaeia > Hecatellales > Hecatellaceae > CAZNLG01. The sequence goes on from CAZNLG010000100.1 coordinate 3,190, forward strand.
TCCAGTTTGGAGGTACAACCCTGTAACAAGGAACTATGTTTATCTTTATTCCTTCACCAACAAAAGCTTCAATGTAGGGATGTTCAGCATATCTTTCAATCCAATGGAAATCTTTAACACTTGCTCTTGCAACGTTCATGTAAAGAGAAACAAGTTTTTCCCTTTCGACCGTTTCAGGAGCCAACATAAAAACGTCAATGTCAACTTCATCCTTTAACCATGTATCCTTTGCCACGGAACCTTCGATTCTAACTTCTGCTTCTACACCAAACCTAACAACTTCAGCTTCAACCCTTTTTCTTATCTTTTCTGCTAACTCAAGAACCTTTTTTTGTCTAGTCTTTGAAGGTGTTTCTTTTTGGTAAACTTTGTTTAAAAGGGAAGTTAATTCGTTGATTTTTGTCACCTTGGATGGAATAGTTTAACCTAATGTTGGGTGTAAACTTTTTGATTTAGGTTTTTTGGTTGATTGCGGAAATCGAATCGATGGTTGAATAGATAGGCCCTCTTGGAGTTAGAACGCTTTTCTTAAGCTTAACAGAGTTTACAAACATTGAACCAACTTCATAATCGATGAATTGTTGGATAAAGTTTACAATTTCATCCCTGTTTTTTCCAGATTTTATCCTTGCAATTGTAAGATGAGGACTAAATCCCTTAGGGTCTGGAGGAAAACCGACACCCTTTAAGATTGTTTCAACTTTTCCAGCCAGTTCTTTAAGGTTTTTTTCACCTTCTCTAACACCTATCCAAACAACGTTAACACGACGAAGGTTTGGGAAAGCTCCTACTCCAACAAAACGGACTTGGAAGGGATTAAACTTTATGAGTTTGAGTTCTCTTCGAACAGCTTCCAGTGTTTGTGGGGATATTTCTCCAAGGAATCTAAGGGTAAGATGAAGATTTTCCGGTTCAACTAATTTTAAATCTCCACCAGTTTTTGTT
>CAZNLG010000101.1:0-3972 GCA_964573765.1 uncultured Candidatus Bathyarchaeia archaeon
GGTCTGTTGTAAATATGCACGTTTCAGGTTGGGAAGCAGACATCTTTCCCCCTTTTCCCAAACCGGGTAAGAATTTACTATGAATTTGAGCTGGTTTGTAGAATCCAAGTTTTGGAGCCACATCTCTGGTTACCCGCCAATAGGGGTCTTGGTCGATGGCTGCAGGAATCAAGCAAGGAACATTTTTCCCTGTTAAAAAAGATTCTAGGAAGCATGGGGCTGCTTGAACTGCTGGGAAGAAAATTAATCCTATGTTTGTGCTTTCTTCAAACCCGAAAACAGCTCTAACAACCGAGAAGTTTATGTGTTTTGCAATTTTGATTGAGAGGGTATAAAGAGCATCGATGTTTTTAATGTCTGAGATTATTTTTGTCTTTTTTACATCAAATCCTAGGGCGACAACATCCAAAGCATTCTCATAGGTAAACCCAACCGATTTTTCAATTGAAAAGTCATGGTGAAACAAAAATTTTTCGTCATCTGTCATCTGAAAATACAGTTTAGCATCAAAAACATCTTGAAGATGTTTTGTAAAGATCCATGGAAGAATATGTCCAAGATGAACGGGTCCGGAAGGACCTCTACCTGTGTAAAGTATAAACTTTTCACCTTTCTCATATTGGTTTAAAATCCAATCTAAATCTCGGTGGCAGAAGAAAAATTCTCTTCTAAGAAGAAAATGAAGATTACCCGCATATTTTCTAAATTTGTCAAGGATTTCTTTTGTGAGAGGATGAGTTCCAAATTGTCTTGTTAATTTTTCATAGTCAACTTTACCAGCAACTTTCCATGGAGTAACAACCATTTCTTCTTCGTTGGTTGGCATTGGAAACTAAACCACCTAACATTCTAGACTTTTAGAATGATGAGAAATTTAAGATTTTTAGCTCCATAAAAGTTTTCCTTAAACTTGAAACTTGGAAAAAGAAACATCTATATTTTACCAGTTAGGCTTAAGCGTTAGGGAAACGTGATGGTTACGATCGATTTAATATGTTCCCTGGAAAATTTTAGGAAATTTCTGATTTTAAGTTGTTGTCGAACTTTTATACCAAAAAAGTACATGGTGGATGGGAAAGTTTTTCCCGAAAGACTTGGTGGGGAAGGATTAATCTACACAGAAGCAGAAGATAAGGTTACCTTGGAAAAAATAAGGGATGTTTATTTTGTTAGAGCTGAAAATGTGGTTGGAGTGGTTTATAACTCTAAAAGTGGGTCAACAAAACTAAAATGGGAACATAAAACAGATGAGAAAGGTAGACTTGTTGGAGAAGCAAGTGTAAATTCTGTTATAAAGTTAGTGGAAGCTGGGATAATTACAGAAGAAAGTTTTAAAAAATCTTCCAAAAACTGAAACTTTATCTTTATAATCAGAAAGAAAAGAAATGTTTGTTAGGATTTTGTTGGTTACCGGGGCTGGAAAAGTTTGGCTTTAGAAAAAGTTTGTTACGAAATTTTAAGAACGGTTAAAGATAAGGGTGGAGAAACCACTGTTGAAGAGATAGAAAAAACTTTAAACCTAGACCATTCTGCAGTCATGCGGAACCTTCTAAGCTTAGAACAGAAAAACCTTGTTCAAACCTTTGAACTAAGAAAAAGTTTCTACGGGTTAACAGAAGAAGGAAAAAAGTATGTTGAAGAAGGTCTACCGGAAAGAAATGTTGTTAAAACCGTGGTTTCACTTGGTGGAAAAGCGTCTTTAAAAGAAATTGTTGAACATGCAGGAATACCAGAAGATTTAGCCAACATAGCCATAGGATGGATTGTTAGAAAGGGTTGGGGTCAAATTTTAAGAGAAGATGAAACCGTAAAAATTGAAGCTAAAACCATCCCTGAAGAAGGTGAAGATGAAAAACTTTTACACAAAATTTTTGTTGAAACTGAAGTTACTTCGGAAGAGCTTAATCCTGAGCAGGTTAGTTTAATTGGTGAATTAAAAAGAAGAAAACTTGTATCTGAAAAAGTTTTTTCCATAAGAATTGTTAAGTTAACTGAAGTTGGTTTAGCTCAACTTGAAAAAGAAGTTGAAGTTAAACCTGAAGTTGAAGTTACAGCTTTAACAAGCGAACTTATCGTTTCAGGTAAGTGGCGTGAAGTCAAATTTAAAGAATACAATGTAACAGCAACACCACCAGTCACGTATCCAGGTAAAAAACATTTTTATTTGGAGTTTTTGGAAGAGTTAAAGCAAATTCTTGTCTCCATGGGTTTTGAAGAAGCTGAAGGTCCCTATGTTGAAACAGAGTTTTGGAATTTTGATGTTCTTTTCCAACCTCAAGACCATCCTGCCAGAGAAATACATGATAGCTACCAGATTAAAAACCCAAGATTTGGTTTTTTAAAGGATAAACTTCTCGTTGAAAAAGTGAAGAAAACCCATGAACATGGTTGGATTACAGGTTCTTCAGGTTGGGGATATAGTTGGAAAGCTGAAGTTGCAAAAAGACTTGTTATGAGAAGTCAAACAACAGCTGTTTCTGCAAGGTTTCTTTCTAAACGAAAGGAGCCCCCGATAAAAATGTTTTGTGTTTCACGTGTTTTTAGACCTGATGTCTTAGATGCAAAACATGCGATGGAATTTTACCACTGTGAAGGAATCGTTGTGGATGAAGGATTAACATTTAAACATCTTTTGGGGATGCTTAGTGAAATAGTTAGAGCATTAGAAGTCGGTAAGGTTGAGTTTAAACCGGGATATTTTCCGTTTACAGAACCTAGTGTTGAAGCTTTTGTTTACCATCCAAAGATTGGTTGGATGGAAGCAGCCGGAGCTGGGCTTTTTAGACCTGAAGTTACAAAACCTCTAGGAATTAAGTATCCTGTTTTGGCTTGGGGTATCGGTGTTGATAGGTTGGCTATGGTTAAACTTGGGGTTGATGACATAAGAGAACGTCACTCCAAAAGATTAGATTTTTTGAGGGAGAGATATAAATGCCCACCATAACCATGCGGTATGAAGACCTTTGTGAAGTTCTTGGAAGAAAGATACCCTTGAAGGAACTGGAAGAAACATTACCCCTAATAAAATGTGAAGTTAAATCTGTTTTAAATGGTCAGATAACAGTTGAAGTAAACGCAGATAGACCTGATATGTTTTCAACGGAAGGTGTGGCTAGAACTCTCAAAGGTTTCCTTGAAATAGAAACAGGTTGTCCAAAGTACAGGGTTAAAAAAAGTAAGGTACAGATTTTTGTCACGAACAAGGTAAAAAATATTCGTCCTTTTGTGGTTGGAGCCATCATTAAAAATGTTAAGTTAGATGAAGAACCTTTTCTACAACTTCTTCAACTTCAAGAGAAACTTCATGAAACATTGGGAAGAAAAAGGGAGAAAGTTGCTATTGGAATTCATAATTTTGATGTAGTTAAACCTCCCATAACCTACACAGCTTTGGAACCTGAAAAGATCAGGTTTGTTCCGTTGGATGGAGACCGTCCGATGACTGCAAAAGAGATCTTGGAAGAGACTGTTCAGGGTAGGAAATATGGATGGATCATGGAAAACTTACCACGTTATCCGTTGCTGGTTGATTCTGAAGGTTTAGTTTTGTCTATGCCACCAATAATAAACGGTGAAGCCACAAAGGTAACTGTTGACACAAAAAATCTTTTTATCGACATTACAGGACTGAATGAGCAGGCTGTAAACCAAACCTTAAACATTTTAACAACAAACATAGTTGAAAGAAGTGGAACAATTCAAAGTGTAAAAGTGATTTATCCTAAAAAATCTGTTTGGACTGTTAAACTAACCCCAAAAAAAGTAAAATTTGATGTAGACTATTTTAATGAAATCTCAGGATTAAATTTAGACATTAAAACAACGGTTAGACTTGCAAAAAAAGCACGTTTTGAAGCAAAAGCTGTTAAAAAGAAAATTTATCTAACCATTCCACCCTACAGATGTGACATCTTACATCCCATAGACCTTGTTGAAGACCTTATCATAGCTTATGGATATAACCGAATTGAA
>CAZNLG010000102.1:0-3961 GCA_964573765.1 uncultured Candidatus Bathyarchaeia archaeon
CATCAACCCAAAAAATAAAGAAACCCAACATTGTAAAACTTTACACCAACAATATCTTAAGAGAAATTATGGAATTTACTGGGTCAGGTTCAAAAATTAAAAAAGAAAGATTAGTTGAAACTTTTTTGTCAAAACTTAACCCGTTGGAAGCAAAATATTTTATCAAAAACTTGGTTGGTGAGATGAGACATGGATTTAGTGAAGGTCTTATGGAAGAAGCAATAGCTAAGATGTTTAACGTAAAACCTGAAGATATACGTTTAGCCCATATGGTAACCGGAGATTTAGGTAAAGTTTGTGAAACATTAAAGGTTCATGGTGTTGAAGGTTTAAAAAATCTTTCTTTAAAACTGTTTCACCCATTAAAACCAATGCTTGCTGAAATGGTTAAGGATGTAACTGAAGCCATAGAAAAACATGGAGGGAAAACCTACTTTGAGTTTAAGTTTGATGGTATCCGTGTTCAAATCCATAAGAAAAATTCAACCGTAAAAATCTACAGTAGACGTCTAAAAAACATGACGGAAGTTTTCCCTGAGATAAGAAATCTTATAGAAACTGAAGTTAAGGCAGATGTAATTTTGGAAGGAGAAGTGATAGCTGTAGCTGATGAAGAAAAACCGTTACCTTTCCAAGTTTTAATGAGAAGATATGGAAGAACCAAGGGTATAGAAGAAGTTGTTAAAAACATACCAACAAAACTTTTTCTTTTTGACCTTTTATATTTGAACGGAGAAGCCTTAATAAACAAGCCATTTTTTGAGAGAAGAAAAAAGCTTGAAGAAATTGTTCCCCTAAGATTGTTAACTCCTCAACTGGAAACTTCGAACGTGAATGAAGCAGAAAAGTTTCTTGAAGAAGCTATAAAGAAGGGACATGAAGGTTTGATGGCAAAACAACCAAATTCAGTTTACACGCCAGGTGTTAGGGGTGGGAAATGGTTAAAAATTAAGAAAGTTCTGGATACTTTGGACCTTGTAATTATAGCTGCAGACTATGGATACGGGTATCGACATGAATGGCTTAGTGATTATTATTTAGCAGTCAAAAATGAAGAAACTAAATCTCTAGACCATCCTAAACCTACACTTTCTTTTGTGGATTACATAGAAAAATTGAACGAGGATAGGTTTAGAATTGTAGGTAAGACTTTTAAAGGATTGACGAACGAAGAAATAAAAGAGTTAACAAATAAACTAAAAACCCTAATATTGGAACAACATGGACGAACTGTTCTTGTAAAACCTGAAGTTGTTGTTGAAGTAGCCTTCTCAGAAATACAAAAAAGCCCCCTATATTCTGCTGGTTATGCTCTTAGGTTTGCAAGAATCACTCGTATCAGAGAAGATAAATCAGTTGATGAAATCGATGACTTAAACAAAATTAAAAAAATGTACGAAGAACAACTAAAAAAGAAGACATCCAAAATTTTGGAGGGTTTATAAACCCTCCAAAAAATCGAACACCAGCAAAATTTTCTTTTTCCTTTTTTTTAAGTAAATTCCCCCTCCAAACTAGTGTTTTTTATGTTAAAATCAAGCATTTTTTGAATACTCTGGTTACATTAGTTACATGGGTATGTACCTATGTCACTTACAGTAACCAAAAGGTTTACTATCTTAGTATAATTTAAGTTATACTAAGATAAATCTTTATACAACTTTACCTTTTCAATGAATCATGGAACACCTTCTTAAGTATGAATCAGTTAACCGATGGATCAGCAACTTTCCAGACAGACCCAACACAAGAAAAAACTATCTTCTCAGACTTAGAAAATTTGTTGAGTGGAGTGGTAAAAATCCAAACACATTAGTTAAGGAAGCAAAAAAGAACCCTACAAAAATACATTCCCTCATAAAAAAATACTATAATCTGCTACTTGATGAAGGTAAAAGTTCTAAAACAGCAATACTTGCATACCAAAGTTTAAGGTCCTTCTTTAGATGGAATGATGTTGTTTTGGGAAGAACTCCCCGAAGTTTTAAAGGTAGGGTAGAATATGAGTCATCACATGTTTTAACTCAAAATGAAATTGCACAAATGGTTGATAGTTGTACCAACATTCGAGATAAATGTCTTATTGTTTTTTTAGCCCAATCAGGTCAACGAAGTGGAGTTTTGACCGCTCTTCGATACAGACATATAAAACATGGTCTAAAAGAAGAAGACTCTCCCTTGGTGATAGAAGTCCCAGCAATTTTAAGGGATATAAATGGAGTAAATGTCAATAAGCTTGGTGAATCTTACCGGTTTGCTGTTGGAAAGGATACAATAAGATGTCTCAGAAAAATGTTGGAAGAAAGAATCGAAAATGGAGAACCGATAAACGATGACAGTTGGCTTTTCAGAAGTTATTCAAAATCCAAGATAAAAGCTAAGAGAAAAATTCCGATAAAAACATCAAAAAAGGAACCTGGTAGACCGTTAACTTCCGTAGCTATACGAGATATTGTTGTTAAAGCAGCTTTTAAAGCAAAGATTCAAGGTAAAGCTTCAGAAAAAAGATATGAAATCCACCCCCATATCTTTAGAAGATACTGGAACATGAGAATGCAGGAAGCTGGTTTGAGTGAAGACCTAAGAAACTTTATGTTAGGTCATAAGTTACCCTATGGTGGTGCTTACAGTAAATGGTATCCTGAAGCAATAAGAAGAGAATGGAACACAAAAAATGTTGAAAAATATCTAAGTGTTCCAGCAAAAACCATCCAATTTGATTAAGACTTTCAGGTTTGTTGAAAAGGTCTGACGAATTCAAAAACAGAATTCTGTAGGAACCTTAAAATTATCTCCTCTAACTCCGAGAAGTTTGGAATATTTACATACACTTTGTTTGGAATGTAAATCATAAACGGGAGTTTTAAAGTGTTTAAATATTCTCCTTCAGAAGTAAGAGTTGAAATTTTTATTAAAAGACTTTCTTCGTTTGTATCTTTTGTTGAAGAGTTATAATGAATTTCAAAATTCCATTCTGGTGGAAGTCTTCTTTTTAAGTATTTTCTTAAAAAGTGTTATGAGAGTTTCACTAATTTTAATGCAAATTCTTTTCTTTCTTGGTGTGGTATCGGAAACTTTGCCATCTAATCGGCATCTTAACTGGGGAAGGGTTTTTCTTAAGATTTCTGTGAAAGAAACGTTTCGTAACTTATTTAAGCTTAAACCAGAAGAAAAACTTATCTAGGGTAACTATTAAATATCAGTCCTATGGCGAGGGAACATCAATGGGGAATTACTTTATTTAACGATAAAAATAAACTCCAAAAAACAATCAAAGTTCTTGATACAACCTTAAGAGATGGAGAACAAACTCCCGGTGTTTCCCTAACTCCAGAGAAGAAACTACGAATCGCTAAAATGCTGGACGAAATAGGTGTAAATATCATTGAAGGAGGATTTGCAAGCGTCTCCGAAGGAGATTTTCAAGCATTAAAACTTATAGCAAGAGAAGGTTTGAAAGCAGAAATATGTAGCATGGCAAGAGCAACTCTAACCGATATCGATGCTGTAGTTAAGAGTGAAGTTCAAAGTGTTCATTTGGTTGTACCAACTTCTAACATTCAATTAACTTACAAACTTAAAAAAACCATGGATGAAGTTCTTGAACTGGCTTGTGAATGTGTAGAATACGCAAAAAAACATGGATTAATCGTAGAACTTTCGGCTGAAGACGGCTCTAGGACGGATGTAAACTTTCTTAAACAGTTTTTCTCTAGGGGGATTTCATGTGGTGCTGATAGAGTTTGTCTATGTGATACTGTCGGAGTGTTAACACCAGAAAGTTCCTATGAGCTAATATCCAATTTACGTAAAACTATTAGCGTCCCTTTTGGAATTCATTGTCACAATGATTTTGGTTTAGCAACAGCAAATACAATTGCAGCTGTTAGAGCCGGAGCAGACCATGTTCATGTAACTGTTAACGGTATAGGTGAAAGAGCTGGAAACGCATCCCTAGAAG
>CAZNLG010000103.1:0-3885 GCA_964573765.1 uncultured Candidatus Bathyarchaeia archaeon
GCATTAGACCGTCTAATCGGTCGAGTTAAAGCCAAACCTTTTGCTGAACTTTATTCTTCAACCTTTCCCATCGTTTATGATACAAAACCTTCTTATGCTGCTATGCCAGGGTTCCCTGGAGAAGCAGGTGTTAAAGTTAAAAATGGAAAAGTTAGACTTCCAAAAGTTAGATTTTATTTTTCAGTTTTACCCGAGATAGTGATAGCTAAAGGTTATCATGCAAATTTTGAAGGACAATATGAAGTTGCTGAAAAAACGTTGGATGTTTTTGAAAAGTTTGGGGTAAAAAGAATGTTTGTGCTTGCAGGTTATGGTTGGGAAGGTGCTGATGTTTGTTGTGCAGCTACAAATCCAAAACTAATAGAAGAAATGAAAAAATTTGGGCTTGATGTTGGTTATGAAGGCCCCTTTATGGGTTTTTCCGGACTTGTTTTTGGTTTGGGTATGTTGAGAAACATTGAAGGAATATGTCTGTTTGGTAAAACCAAACCTCATCCTCAAAAACCAGAATATCCTGACCATAAAGCCGCAGAAAATGTTTTTGTTAAGCTCAGTAAAATTCTGAACTTATAGGTTTTAGATGACGGTAACAGATTTAGCTAGGTTTCGGGGTTTATCCGGGTCTAGGTTTCTTTCCAAAGCCATATAGTATGCAAAAAGTTGAAGTGGAACCACGTAAGGAATAGGTGAAAAAATCTCAGGAACACCAGCTGGAACTTCAACATAATCATCAAGATGTTTTATAACTTCCATATCGTTTTCTTCAACTATTCCTATAACTGTTGCCCCCCTAGCTTTCATCTCCATAATGTTGCTTAGGGTTGCTTTACGTGTTTCACCTCTTGGACATATAAAAAAAACCGGGAAACCAGGTTCCACAAGACTGATGGGACCATGTTTACTTTCTCCGGCAGGATAGGCTATGGAAGGAACATAAGCTATCTCCAACAGTTTTAGTCGTCCTTCAAGTGCTGTAGCCACGTTTACACCTCGACCCAAAAAATAAAAAATATTACTGTCCCGGTATTTACTGGCAAGTTTTCGAATCTTCCCTTCCTGGTTTACTAAGATTTTTTCTACAATGTTGGGCATTTCCTTTAATCTTTCTTCAAGATAATCCATCTCATCTTGAGATATTTTTCCTCTTATCCTTGCAAGTTTAAGAGCAAGTTTAGCTAAAACAGCAATTTGAGCTGTAAAGGTCTTTGTTGCAGCAACTCCAATCTCAGGTCCAGAGTTTTGACAGATGTAGGCTCTTGAAACTCTGGTAAGAGTTGAACCTAGGACATTGGTTAATCCGAGAATTGTTGCTGCTTTAAACCTTGCATGTTCCACAGCCCTAAGAACATCTGCAGTTTCACCAGATTGGCTGACTGCAAGAATTGTACTGTCTATGTTGATGGAATCTCCAAACTGTTCGATAAACTCGGATGCAACAACAGGATAAGCTGAAACTCTTGCAATCCTACTTAAAATATAGGAAGCCACGATACATGCATGGTAGGAAGTCCCAGAAGCTAGGAGAAAAATTTCTTTAGACCTATCAAGAAAAGTTGCTAAAAGGTTTAAGTATTTTTCTTGGATACGTAAAGCTTCTCTTAAAGAAAAAGTTTGTTCATGAATTTCCTTGAGCATAAAATGGGGAAAACCTTTTTTCATTGCTTCTTCAACGGTCCAGGTTACAGATTTTGGTTTTCTGGTTACCAAAGCCCAATCTTCTATTCTTCTGATTTCTAAGCCTTCTTGAGTTAGAATTACAGCTTCACCATTATGAACTTCTATAACACTATTTGTGAATGGTAGAAGCGCCGAAATATCGGAAGAAAAAAAGCATCCGTTGTCTGTTACACCAACCACAAGAGGGCTTTCCATTCTAGCACAAAGAATTTTATCTGGTTCTGATACGTAAATTGCAGCTACTGCGTAAGAACCTTTAAGTCTTTTTAACGTTTCCCTAAAAGCATCAAGAAAATTCATTCCAGACTTTAGGTTTTCTTCGATAAGATGTGAAATAACTTCACTATCCGTTCTAGAAACAAATACATGTCCTTTTTCCTTTAACTCATCTTCTAATTCTTCATAATTTTCAATTATCCCATTATGAACAATAGCAATTTTATTTTCACAATCTACATGAGGGTGAGCATTTACTTGGGAAGGAGCCCCATGAGTAGCCCAACGAGTATGACCAACACCAATTTTTCCCGGAAGCCCATCAAAGTCAAGTTTTTTATGGATATCATCAATTTTTCCAACATCCTTCCTCACGTAGAGTTTTCCGTCTTCCACAGTTGCTTCTCCAGCCGAATCATAACCTCGGTATTCTAAAAGTTTAAGTGATGAATGGATAAGTGAAGCTGCCGCTCCATCCCTAAGAATACAACCAAAGATTCCACACAAGCTTAAACCCTCTCAGGGAAAATCACACAAAAAATTAAGTATTAACCGAACATTAAAAGTTTATTTGTCATTTAGGCTAAACTTAGCCAAAACAGTCTCTCCAGCAAAAACCTTTGTTCCAACATCCTTTAGAATCTTAAGCTCGGGTAACTCTGGAATTATCAGATCAACTTGGGAGCCAAATTTAATTTTTCCTATACGTTGACCAACCTGAACGATTTCACCTTCACGAACATAACACTCGATTTTACCAACAATTAAAGCGGCTATCTGAACTACAACAACTCTAAAACCTTTTGGATGTTCAATTACAATCGTAGTTCTTCTGTTTAAAAGTTCAGATTTTTTGTTTCCCAACCTTAAAAGTCTTCCTTCAAAACTTTTTACTTTAACGATTCTTCCGTTTATCGGTGCCCGGTTAACATGAACATCAAAAGGAGACATGTAGATTCCGAAAACATACCCAGAAGGAAACATTAAATCTTCGTTCCAAACGATTTCTTTTAAATCAATTTTTTTGTTTCCCTTTTGAGACCATAAAATCTGGTTTTTCAGAATCTTTCTTTTGGAGATAAGTCTACCGTCTGCTGGAGAAACAATTATATTTTGTTCAGTTGGAGGAAACCTTTCTGGGTCCCTGTAAAAATTAAGGAGAAACAAGAAAACAGCTACCATAAACGTTATAGTAAGGTAGATTAAAAACATCATTGTATTTCAACCTTAAACCCGGTTTTTCTCAAGAATGTATCTAACGGTTTATTTGTTTGGTTGGAGTATTTAACTGTAGATTGTCTAGAAAGAAAAAATTTCACGTCCAGTTAGTTCAGGTAGGAGAGTTTAACTCTGACCTTATCAACAAAGTTAAAGAACATCTTATCTATGTTTTTCCCGGTTCTATTTGTACATCCAGTATGGTTAGTGAAGGATTGTTAAAGGAAGGTTACAACCCACAACGAAACCAATATTATTCAACCATTCTACTTAGAAAAGTTGGTAAATTGGTAAACAACACTCAAGCAGATAGATTCTTGGTTTTGGTAAAAGTAGACCTTTATGTGCCAGGTTTAAACTTTGTTTTTGGTGAAGCTGAATGTCCGGGTAGGTTTGCCATAGTTTCAACATTTAGGTTGAAACCTAAGTTTTATGGAGAACAGGATGAAGAAATTTTTGTTTTAAGGGTGAAGAAGGAAGCTGTTCATGAGCTGGGGCATACGTTGGGACTTTTTCATTGTACAGACCCGTCTTGTGTTATGTATTTTTCAAACAGTATTTTTGATACGGACCGTAAAAAAGAAATTTTCTGTAGGAAGTGTAAGGAAAAAGTTTTAGGGTCTTTGGAGAGGTTTTCATGAAAACTTTTAAGGTAAAACCGGAATATTTAACACCTATCTTTACTGTTCTTGTTTTTTCCATCCTTTTTGCTTTTATTCTTCTTGTGGGATACGGATTTCCTACCATAGCTTTTACACCTTTTACAGAAAAGGG
>CAZNLG010000104.1:0-3797 GCA_964573765.1 uncultured Candidatus Bathyarchaeia archaeon
ATCTCAACTCTGGAGTGTATTTTTTATTTAAATTTTTCGATGATTAAACAGATGATCAAACAGAGAAAATAACTTTTAATTTTACAGTTAAGCATGAAATAAATCATTCAATCTAAAAATGTTTTAGTTTTTGGGAGAAAGTTCTAAAACCTTCCCAACTCCACATTTTACACATTGATTGGGAAAAAGTCGGCATATTTCTTCCTTGTACATTGTACAATGGCATGGGCAGATTAGATGGATGTTCTTTAAAATTTCAAACTCATTAAACCCATGAAAACCACCTACTACACCATAGATTTTTCCGTAGGTTGAAGCAACTGTTAAAATTGTTTTTAGTCCTGGATGAGAACATCCCGTAACAACAACAAAACCTTTACTTGTTCCAACAACAAGTGACTGTTCAATACCTTTTAACTCTCCTGTACTAAACACATTTTCAGCTATTTTTATGGGATTTGAAACTTTGATGGTTGGTATTCTTCCAGTCCAGTTTGGAAAAGAGTTTGGAACATAAATTTTGGCTTTTTGATTTACCCTTAAAAAATCCAGTAAACCACCCGTATGGTCCAGATGATTATGAGAAATAACCACTATGTCTATTGTTTTTGGGTTAATCTTTAATTTTTCCATGTTGTACAGTAGAATCTGACCTTTTGTACCTGTATCAAACAAAATTCTTAAGGTTTCACCGTTTTTTCTGTTTTTCCACCAAACATGAAAATCCCCAGTTAGGTTTTAGGTCTTTTCTTAGGGTGTCGTTGTCATAAACAACTGTTAGTTTCGATTTTTACACCTCCAATTTTGGAGGGGGTTTAACAATTTAGAGTTTTGTTCATACGCTAAAAAATTTTCTAAAAAATCGGTTGAACATACATCGTCTCCTTTTTCAGGTTTGATGTGAATAGTTTTATAAGTCAAACAATGTATCCTATTTTACTGATTTTCGGAAGGTGTTTGAGATGGATTTTGAGTTAAGTAAGGAACAGGAAGAGATAAGAGCGAAGGCAAAAGAATTTGCAGAAAAGGTTATTCGACCAGCAACGGAACAAATGGAGAAAGATGGTAAATTCCCCCATGATGTCTGGAAGAAGATCGGTGAAAATGGTTTTGTAGGTGTTGCATACTCAAAGAAGTACGAAGGTTTAGGCTTAGACTACCTAAGTGAAATACTTGTGATCGAAGAATTTTCAAAGGTTTCTGCTGCTGTAGGTGTAACCGTAAGTGCTCATACAACATTATCCATGACCCCATGCTATGAATTTGGAAGTGAAGAATTAAGGGAAAAATACATGCCTTTGATGACTACAGGTAAGAAACTTTGTGCCTTTGCATGCACAGAAGCCGAAGCTGGTACAGACATTCTATCTTTAAAGACAAAAGCTGAGCTGGATGGTAACGAATACGTTATAAACGGTGAAAAACTCTTCATTGCAAACGGTAGTGTTGCTGGACTTCTTGATGTTTTCGCTAGAACAGAGAAAGGAATATCCGTGTTTTTGGTAGAAGTTCCAACCGACGGTTTCTCTTATGAAGTTATACCAACCATGGGTCTGAAAGGTATCGAACTTACAAGGTTAAAATTTGATAACGTAAGAGTTCCCAAGGAAAACTTGATCGGAAAGGAAGGTGATGGTGCAAAAATCCTGTTTAAAACCATGGATATCAGTAGGGTTGGTATAGCTGCTCAAGCTTTAGGTATAGCTGAAGCAGCCGTGGAAGAAACCTACAGATATCTAACTGGGAGAAAACAGTTTGGAGTACCCCTCACAACCTTCCAAGGATTAAGATGGAGATACACGGAAATGGTTACCAAAGTTGAAGCTGCAAGGTATCTTGTCTACAAGGCAGCTTGGCTTAAGGACCGTGGAAAACCAAACACAAACGAGACATGTATGGCTAAGATTTTTGCACCTGCTGTAGCCGTGGAAGTAACCAGAGATTGTGTCCAACTTCATGGTGGTAGAGGTTATGCAAAATGGCCTGAAAACATCGCTGAAAGACTTTACAGAGACTCCATTATCACAGGAATTTATGAAGGAACAACCGAAGCTCAAAGAATAACCTTAGCTGCAAACCTTCTAAGAAAACCACCAAGACCATCCAAGTAGAATTTAATTTTTCTTTTCAAAAATTTTCTTTTTTTAGTTTGCCTAGAAAGTCATAAATAGTAGAATAACTTCTATCTAGGGAATGTGATAGGGGAATGTGATACTATGGGTTCTCTTTTTAAGGATAATCGTGAGTTTTTTGATGCACTAGAAAAATATGGTTTAGGTGTAAGAATAAAAGATGAAGTCAGTCCAAGAGACATAGGTTGTATGACCAGATACGCCTGTGAATACAGAGCAGCAGCACCACTATTTGAAAACATTAAAAACTATCCTGACAGAAAGGTTTTTGGAAATCCGTTGGCACATATGAGGAGGCTAGCATTAACATTCGGTATCGACCCATCCCTACCCTACGTAGAGCTTGTGGATAAAATTCAAAGTTTTCTAGCTGAAAGAATGAAGCCTGAAAAACTAGTTAAACCTAAGGAAGTTAGTGATGCTCCATGTAAAGAAAACATCGTGAAGAAGGATGTTGACCTCTACAAGATTGTTCCACCAGTCATAATTCATGGTGGTGATGGTGCTCCTAAGATTGCTACATGGCATGGTATAATAGCAAAAGACCCCAACACAGGCTGGACAAACGTGGGAATGTACAGGGGAGAGCTTATATCAAAGGATATGTTGGCAATCTATTTTGCTTCGGTACAGGACATTGCAAGCATATTCCGAGAATATGAAAAACAGGGGAAAGATATGCCAACAGCCATCTCAATCGGAGGCGGACCGATTGAAATGTTTTTAGCTCAAGCAAGAGTTCCGGCTCAAACCGATGAATATGATGTTGCAGGAGCTTTGATGGGTGAACCGTTGGAAGTTGTAAAATGTGAAACAAACGACCTTCTGGTTCCTGCATGTTCGGAAATAGTTTTGGAAGGAAGAATCCTTGCAAACAAAAGGATACCTGAAGGCCCATTTGGGGAGTATACTGGTTATAGGGTAGCTGAAAGGTCTTGGAGGGCGTTGTTTAAGGTTGATTGTGTAACCTACAGAAACAATCCTTGGCTTACCATATCCAATATGGGTATGGCTGTGGATGATGCTGGTGTTGCTTGGACTATTGGTTTAGCAGCACGTGTAAAAAGAAAACTTGATGAAGAAGGAATTCCCTACAGGGCTGTTCATATTCCTCCAGAATGTAACGGATTGGTGATTATAGTTCAAGCAGACCCTACGTTTGCGATAACTCCAAGGATTGCTAAAAACGTTTTTGGGATATCATCTATAGAATCCTACTCCAGTGTTTTGATAGTTGTACCACCGGAATATGACATCTTTAATCCTTGGCATATGCTTCATGCAATAGCCAGTAGATGTAACCCTGCTGAAAACAAAATAATTGTCTACAGAAGCTACAGTTCACCCTTAATTCCTTGGCTCTCACCAGAACAAAGAAAAGCCGGAGGAGACCAAACAGATAAAATAGTGTTTGATTGTATATGGCCTCTTAGATGGCCCTTCCATGAAGTACCCATCATAGCAACATGGAAGAATGAGTTGTTGTATCCTAAAGAAGTTCAGGAAAAAACAGAGAAGTTGGCTAAGAAGTATGGTTTGGACCGTGAATGTGAGGTGAAAAAGTAATGTCTAAGAAACAGAAGGAATGGAAAAAGGCTAAGTGGGAATTTTTTGTGACAGACCAAGAAATCGTTGAAGGTGTGGAGAAAGAGTACTACATCAGAG
>CAZNLG010000105.1:0-3619 GCA_964573765.1 uncultured Candidatus Bathyarchaeia archaeon
ATAAAAGAAGGCTCTTGGATAGTTAAACATACATACTATTCTTCTGAAAACAACCTTAAAGGTGAATTTTACAACATAAATACTCCTGTTGAGTTTTATCCAGGTAAAGCACGATACATCGACCTTGAAGTTGATGTTGTAAAAAGACCTGGAGAAGAACCGGAAATCATAGACCTAGAAGTCCTAGAAAAAGTTTCTGAAGAAGGTTTTATCACTGAAAAACTAACTGAAGCTGCTAAGGAAATAGCAGAAAAGCTAGTTGAAACTTTACCTGAAACAAAAAAATATGAACACTTGGCCGAGCAGATAAAACCAAAATTTCAGCTTTTAGGAAACTCCGACTGTTGACTTAGCTTCTAAGATTTTTTTACAACTTCCACAGATTGAAGTTAAAGATGGGTAACCACAAAGCTTACATAAAGTAAAAGTTTTCTCAGTTATAACCTTCTCTTCCAATATTGGCATTAGTTTTTTCAGAAAAACCGATAAAAGTTGATACTTAAAATTTGGAATCTTCTCCGAAATAAATTCTAAAATCTTCTTTCTTTCTACAGACCTAGACCCAACCGAATGTGGACATGTAACTTCCTGTATAGGTAAACCGTTAAACTGTGCATATAAAGTATTCTCAACTTCTGGAATTCTAAAAAGTGGTTTAACCTTCTTAACAAGTTTTGGATGGAAAGGTTGCATAACTGGTTTAAGCTTAACCAATTGTTCAAAATCTCCAGCCAAAAAATTGGAAAACAAAACTTCAACTGTATCATCAAGATTATGACCTGTAGCCATAACATCTACCCCTAATCTCTCTGCAATTTCATTAAAAACTTGTCTTTTTATTGTACCACAAACAGAGCATATTTTTCTTTTGAATCTGGTCTGCTTAAAACTGTCGATGGTAAGGCCTTTTTCCTTTTTTAAATCATAAACAAAAAGTTCAATGTTAAGCATTTTTGCCAAAGCTGATGCTTTCTCCAAACAGTGGTCCGAATATCCTTCAATACCAAGATTTACATGAAAAGCTATCAACTCAATTGTTGGGAAGAGTTTTTTTAAAGTATGAAGAAGTGTAGCACTATCCTTACCCCCAGAAATAGCAACACCAACTTTGTCTGATTGGTTAAACATACCGTATTTTTCAATGGTTTCCTTAACTCTTTTTAAGAGAAAGTCGTTGAAACATTTTTTGCATAGGTTAAGCTTAGCATAGGGGATTCGTACCACTGCTTCTTCCAACTTACACCGACGACATTTAACCATAGTCTTCAACTCTTTTGTCTTAAGTGATATCTTAGTATCTGAAGAATGGTTTGTACTTTTCTTTAGGCTTATAAACAATAGTTATCTCTTCTTGGTTTCCATGAATTTCTTCTACCGTTTGAGAAAAAATCCACCAGAGATAGGTTTGACCTTCCAAAGTTCTTAAGAGTTGATTTTGGTTTTCTATGAGCTTAACTTTTCTAAGGAGATAAGATTTTAGAAAATTACTTCCCGACACAAAAAGAAAAAGTATTCCTTGACTGACAAACTCCTTTATCTGGTCTATACTTTTAAAGCTTGCCTTATGTTCTTCAACCAACCAGTCTTCAAAGTCTTTTTGTGTAACTTTGAGTTCAACCATCAACAGTTTCCCCGATAGGATTTATAGATTTGGAAACATTTTTACCAAAACCTAATCCTTCTTATGTACATTTATCTCAGCAGGTTGTCTTGATAATGTTCCTTACCTAAAAGAAATATATCCCCGAAAATTCAAAAATGTTTAGGAGATTTAACAAATTTCTGGGAAGAGGAGTTTCAAGTTGAATTTTGAACTAACCGAAGAACAAAAAGACATTCAAAAGGCAGCTCGAGAATTTGCTAAAAAGGAATTTGTCAAGGAAATAGCTATGGAACTTGATAAAAAAGAAGAATTTCCGTTTGAGATATGGAAGAAAGCATGTGAACTCGGGTTTATAGGTGTACATTATCCTGAAGAATATGGTGGACAAGGTTTAGGTATACTTGAAAACTCCCTAATCGTGGAAGAGTTTTGTAGAGTAGATTCAAGTATAGGTACAGCAATATCTTCAGCAAACTTTGCTTCCGAGATAATTTTAAGAAAGGGAACCAAAGAACAGAAAGAGAAATATCTTCCTCCACTCACAAAGGGTAAAGCTATTTCTGGAGGAGCGTTTACCGAACCTGAACATGGTAGTGATATAACCAGTCTTCAAACTCGTGCTGTAAAAGATGGTGATGATTATATAATTAACGGAACAAAAACTCTCATAACCAACGCTCCTTACGCAGATTTTTTCATAGTTTTATGTCAAACAAACTCTGAAGCTCAACCTTCTTACAAAGGTCAAAGTATCCTTATAGTTGAGAGGGAGACAAAAGGTTTAGATGTTGTAAAAATTGAAGGTAAAATGGGAGTTAGACTTGCACCCATAGGTGAACTTTACTTTAACGAATGTCGAATACCCAAAGAAAACCTTGTAGGAGAAGAAAACAAAGGATTCTATTATGCTCTAGAATTTTTTGATGAAAGTCGTGTAATGGTTGCCGCTCAGGCTTTGGGTATTGCTGAAGGTGCTTTTGACCTTGCTTTGGCTTATGCTAGGGAGAGGGAACAGTTTGGACGTAGGATAGGTGAGTTTCAAGCAATCCAACATAAACTAGCAGAAATGACCATCAAAATCGAAACAGCAAGGTTAGCTGTATACAGAGCTGCGTGGAGTGTTGACCAAGGGAAAATTGACCCTTACCTAGGTTCTGTGGCTAAGGCTTATGCTGGGAGGGTTGCTGTTGAAGTTGCAGATGAAGCTCTTCAGATACTGGGAGGTTATGGATATATAGCCGAACATACAGTTGAAAGAATCTACCGAGATGCAAAAATCATGGAAATCTACGAAGGAACAAAAGAAATCCAAAAAAACACAATAGCAAAAGCTCTTCTAGAAAAACTTTAACCTTAATAGTAAATGACCAGCACAACGAACAACCTGTCTTGTTTTGTAGCTTTATAATCTAAGAAGTCCTACTAAACTAACATTTCCGGTATTTTATCTTTTCCTCTGAAAAAATTGGGGGAGGGAAGTAAGATTTTACTTTTTTTGTGCTAGTTTTGCTTTAATTTCCGGTATGGTAAGTCCACCTGCAAGCCAATTTTCAACGGGTTCTTCATGAATTATAACCCAAGTGTAATCTTTAGGTTGTTTTGTTTCCTGAACTATCAAATCTGTAATCTTTTTAGCTAAACTTGTTTTTTGTTCTGCTGTTAAAACACCTGTGGCAAAAGTTATTTCAATTAAAGGCATCAAAAACTACCTCAAGAAAGGGTATCCAACATTTTGGTATTTATGCTTTACCTACAGGGATAATCAAACCTAAAAAGATTAGATTTCAGTATCCCAGAACATTCTTGTTCTTAAGTACTCTCTTTCTGCTTTTAGGATTTCCATGTAAAGTTTCTCCTCCGTTTCTGGATGTTTACTAAGAATCTTTACTGCTTTGGTGGGGCCTATTCCTTTTCCAGCTAAAACCTTAACAGCTTTTTTCCCATAGTTTTGAACTAGACTTGCACTTTTCCAAGCTGTAAACCATGTTTTTTCTTCTTCTTTTGTAAGTTTTTTAC
>CAZNLG010000106.1:0-3507 GCA_964573765.1 uncultured Candidatus Bathyarchaeia archaeon
CACCATCAAAAGTTACATAGTCAAATTTTGCTTCAGATGCAACCTTCATTGTAAAAGCCACATCAGCAGGTCTATAGGCTCCGGTTTTTAGAGAAACCTTTTTTGCACCTTGACTTTTAAGCCATTCAACATCTTCAACCACATCTTTTTCTTTAGGCATTCCAACACGGCTATGTCTCTCAAAAGAGTCAAACATTTTTTGTTTAAAAGCTTCTTGAACAGCTGGGTCTTCAGGATCTGGAATCACTATATAGCCTCTTCTTTTTAGCTCAATAGCTCTTTCTAAGTCTTTAACTCTTATTTCTCCACCTATAGCTTTTGCTCCCTGACCCCATTTCCGTTCAATACAGTTTACCTCAAGTTTCGATATTGCATAAATATCTACACCAAGCCTCTGGTCTTCAACGTTTGTTTGTACTATTATGTCTCCATATTTTCCATCCCAAAAATTTTTAAATGTTTTAACTCTACGTTCCAACTCTTTTGAGTAGGTTACTTTTCCGTTGGTTATCTTTGATTCAGGGTCGACACCACAAACATTTTCACCAACAATTATACCTATCCCTGAAATTGCAGCACCAGCAGCAAGCCCATCCCAGTTTATTCTAGCCACATCAGTTGAACCGTAAGCACCTATCAAAATTGGTAGTTTTAAGGGTATACCCCCAACAACAGTTTCGGTGGAAACGTTTGGAAAGATAGCCTTATCAGGGTCTGGCTCTACTCCTTCAGCACCTAAAAGTTCAGCTTGAATATTGAAGTGAGACCAGTCAAGACCAAAATCTTTTAATGCTCCAGCTGTACTATAACCAAAATATTTTGGTATAGGGTATATGGCTTCTCTACCACGAAAAGCTGCAAGACCTATCTGACATAAAACAGGACAGTCGTAGAGACATACGGGACACATACCACTAATACTGCTTGTATCCCTCACCCTTGTTATAGTGCCTGTAGTAGATTTTCCATCTAGATAGGAAGAGTTTTGAAGAACCTCCCTCCCAGACATACTAGCCACCTCCAGGAAATAGCTTCCTAGCCAAAAACTTTAATTTGAGAAAATATTTATAACTTTCCATGATTCGATGAAGATTTTTAAGTGTGTTTACTCGTTATCTAGGAAATCCTGATTACCTACCAGCAGTCTATGTTCATGGTTCTTCTGCAATCTATCATGTAGGATCGTTAGACCTTAACGATCTGATAGCAAAATGTCTATCCAACAAAACCATACCACTACTGTTAGGATTGAATATCGATCTAAACCTTAACACTTAAAAATGGTGTAGCCATCTACAAACTTGAAGTACCTGGTGATTATCATCAAAAAGCAAACCTGACAGTTGAAATATTATCTAAACCTTCCAACGCAACAATCGAGATATGGACTGGTAAACCTAAGTATATGAAGTTTGACGTATCCTTGATAGAAAGTCCTTACCTAAAACGTATCACCGGAAACACAAAATTGAATTGGCTTCTTCAGGGTGGTTCTCACTTCTTGGTCATAAAAGAAAAAAATGGTCAACAAAAATATTTACATGTGAGATTAACAATCTCCCCAAAATTCCACAAAATTTTACCACAGTTAAATCAACAAAAAGGTAAAATGTAAACGTTAGAAGTTACCTAAACAGTTAAAAAACATTTTAAGCTTTTTCAACCCTTAACTTTTCTCCTTCCTTAACATTCTTAAGCATCTTGACATTGTTGATTACTTTACCAAAAACGTTTACCGAACTGTAAGCCCTTGGTTTGTTGTTGGTGCTTGAAGGTGTTCTACCAAAGAATATACACATACAACGTTCCGGAGGCCAATAAGCAACATCTCCAACTTCAACCTCAACCTGAGAGGTTTCAAGTTTTAAGGTCACGGGAATTTCAAAGTATACTTCTTCTCCCCAAAGTTGAGCTTTAGATTCAAAGGGTAAAGCATTCCAGATAGCTTCTCCAGTCTTAGGATTTTTATCTTTTAAAATTTCAATAAGTAGTGTATCCACCGATTCCGTGATAAGTTTAATCTTTCTTGTCAACATAATAATACTATTTCTCATCGGTCAAGTTTTTAGGTTATTTTTACGATAGGTGCTGGTTTTCTCTTGTGTTCTCCTTTTTCCATCATTCTTAAAACTTTGTTAACCACTTCCAACGAAGTTTTTGTTTTCTCCGCAACTTCTTCCGGTTTCATTTTCAGGTCAACCAAACCGTAGAGGATCAAGTCCAACATGTCGTATTTTATTCCTATTTCTTCTTCGTCTGTTTGACCAGCCCATAATCCAGCTGTTGGTGTTTTCCAAACTATATGGTTAGGAATCCCCAAATGTTCTGCTAACCATCTAACTTGGGTTTTGTACAGGTCACCTATAGGTAAAATGTCTACACCACCATCCCCATATTTGGTGTAGTAACCGATCAAAAGTTCTGTCTTATTTCCCGTTCCTACAACAATCCTGTTGAGAAGGTTTGCATGATAATACAAAACTGTCATCCTAATCCTTGGTTTAATATTTCCGGTTGCAACCTTGTTGGTTGGGTCATAATGGCTACATAAAACCGAGAATTTTTCTTCGATTGGTGATATGTCCACAACTTCATATTTAATGTTAAGTTTCTCAGCCATAGATTTAGCATCTTCAACATCTTCTTGGCTTGTTGTGGTTGAAGGCATGATTAAACCTAAAACTTTGTCGGCTCCCAATGCAGAAACACAAAGACTTCCTACAGTAGAAGAATCTACACCGCCACTAAGCCCAACTACGACTCCTTCTGCATCAGCCTGCTTAACTGAATCAACTATGAATTTAACGATTTTTTCCTTAACCAAAGAAAAATCTAGTCGTAAAACTTCTTTACTCAAACTCAAGATTTTCACACTACCTTCAACATTTTATTCTTCCAGATAAACACGTATATATCTTACCAAAAGCTTAATGATCAATTGTTCAACAGCTTAAATATCATTTAAATCATTTGTCAACTCTTCCTCAAGTTTTCTTATTCTTTTCTCACCTTCAAGAATCCATTCAGAAACATCAGCATAAATTCTTTTTAAATACCTAAATTTCTCATCCAAAGATACAACTTTATCTTTTTTCACTCTAAAATCCGCATAAACCACAACTTTTTCTTCCAATGTTTTTGGCTCATAATTTCCCGGTAAACCTAAATACTTTGCTTCTTCAACCACAAATCCATGAGTTTCACAAAACCTAGCATAATCAGGGTAACCTTCATTTCTAAGAATCTCTGCACCTTTAAATGCATGAGAAGGTTTACCCCGAGCTCTACCTAAATCATGAAGGATACCCCCAACCATAGCCAACTCCGGGTCTATCAAATAACCTTTTTTCCTAAGGTTGTTCGCTATTTTCCAAGCTACTTTACCAACCATCAGACAATGTTTAACTACACTTTCATCCTTAACATACTTTCGTAACAATTTTTCAGCTTCAACAGGTTTAAGCTTCAATTTTCGAGAAAAAGCTTAAGTTTACATGATTTATCCTT
>CAZNLG010000107.1:0-3506 GCA_964573765.1 uncultured Candidatus Bathyarchaeia archaeon
CATTTTTTTACGTTCAATAGTGTCTCTAATCCTTACATCGAACTTTTCAGTTCTGATTTGTTCTTCTCCAACAACCACTACGTATGGGACCCAAGAAGTCTCTGCTTTCATGATCTTTTTTGAGAGAGTTTCACTTGAATCATCTAGGTCGACTCTGATTTTCTCCTTCTCCAACTTTTCCAAGATTTCCAAGGAAAAGTTAAACTGTTTTTCTGAAACAGGAACAATTCTAACTTGGGTTGGTGAAAGCCAAACTGGAAGCATTGGTGGTTTTCCATTTTTCTCATTTTTTACAGCTGAGTCAAACAAGGTAAAAATGTATCTTTCTACGGTGCCTATAAGGGCAGTATGGATGATCACTGGGTTAACTTTAGCTCCATTAACATCGACATATTGTATGTTAAACCTTTTAGCATTTCCAACATCTATTTGAAACGTTGCAATCTCTCTTGGACGATTAAGTTCATCAATAATGTTATATTCTATGTTTAACACCCAATAGAAGACGTTCTCAGGAACAAAGCATAGAAGTACTGGTTTGTCTTCAATTTCTAAAAGTTTTCTGAAGAATTCTTTGTTTTTCTCAAAATAACTTTTAGTTGTATTGTACAGGGAAACATAGTTTCTTCCCAGTTTTTTTATCTCTTCATACACTTTTTTATGAATCAGTAATGCGTATTCCTGTGCTTCTTCCAGGTTCTTACATAACAGATGTAAATCTGGCATGTGAAGTTTTCTGACTCTAAAACATAGAAGAAGCTCTCCTTCCTGTTCAAATCTGTAGCTATCAGCAAGCTCGTATACTCCAAAAGGTAAATCTTTATAACTGATAACCCAATCTTTAAGCATCGCAAACTGTTGGTGACATGCAGCATACCTTAAAATAAGTCTACGTTTATCTGTTTTTACTTCATAAAGTCTTCCACCAAAAAGTTTTGCATGTTCACTAACTGCTGGAACAGCTAAATTAAACATGTTTGTTCCACGAACATGATAAACAGGTACACCTAAAGAGTCAGCAAGCATCCCAGCATAGTCTGCTACAAGTTCAAACATGAGGTTAGCTTCAGGACCGTACCTCATATGACCTAAATCTGAAAAAGATTCCCATTCAAACCCAAATTTTTTACAGTAATCTAAATACCGTGGCTTTACACCACCCTTAAGTTCTTCACCTAATGCTTCCTTTAAAACCAAAAACTTAAAATCTTCTTCAAACGGTTGAAAAACATAATCTTCTGGATTAAAAAGTTCCATGTTTCTAGTTAATATCTTGTACTCATTTTTGATGTGTAGCGGAATATGTTCAACTTCTTCTGGAACGATTGTTCTTGAAAGTTCTGAAAGGGGATGACCTTTACAGCTTAACTTAAAACTTTTGTACCAACCGAATGGTGCAAGTTTTACCTTAAACTTTTTCTCAGCCAAAACTGTACACAACTGATTGAGAAGTTTTATTGCATTGTCTGGTGAAGCCAAATCTGAAGATAAATGAGCATAGGGATAGATAACTACATTCTCAACTTTAACTTTCTTAGCAACTTCTTCTATAGAGTCAGAAGTTTTCTTTAAGACTTGTTCTAGATTTTTTTCATCAACTTTTTCAACAGCACAAAAGACCACAAGTACTTCTGAAGTAGTATATGACCTTTCATCTTCTTTCAGTTCTTCTGCTTTTTTCAGGGCTTTTTGTTTTGCTTCATAGTTGAATTCATCAGCATGGATGAGTAAGATCTTCACCGAAATCTACCGTCCAAGTTAGTTATAATCTAAAACTCCCTATTTCATATATCTCCATTTCTCGATAAGTTTTTCTTTTTTGAACATCTTTTTTAACTGTTTATAGTGGTTCTTACAAAGATAAACTCTTGGTCCACCGGATACCTGAAAACCTGCCATTTTCGCTTTTTCAGCAGCAATAGATTTTACTGCTTCTTCGTTACAACCTGTAACACTACATTTTATCCCAGAAGCTATTTTTCCCATAACTTCAAATTATAGAACAAATCTTACTTACCTTTTTCTTCTAAAAATTGTTTCTTTTGGAAAATTTTAAGTTTATAGAGTTAGATTATGTTTTAGCTGAAGAATGGAGAGAGGGGCCCCATAAAAACTTGTTAACTAAAGTAAGGGGAAAAGTGGAAGGATGGCTTAACCAAACCGTAAAAATTTTAATAAAACTTGGATTTACCGCAACAACCTTAACGGTTTTGGGTTTATGTTTTTCGATTGTTGCAGCATATTTTTATGCATATCCAACAGATTTATGGTACATTTGGGTTGCAGCCTTTTTTCTGTTTTTAGCTGGTTTTTGTGATGTTTTAGATGGAGCTGCAGCAAGAATGAGCGGGGGAAATACTTCTTCCGGAAACTTCTTAGATTCACTTTCGGATAGATACTCTGACATTGTAGTAATATTCGGTATCTTGATTTATTCATCTCACTTTGTATTTTTCGGTGTCTCCGGTCTTGTTTGGGGTGTTTTTGCCCTTGTCGGTTCAATTCTTGTAAGTTATACTAGAGCCAAAGCTGAAACCCTAAACGTACATCTGGAAGGGGTGGGATTGGCTGAAAGACCTGAAAGAACCATAATACTCATTGGAGTAAGTTTAGTTCTTCACCCGGAATGGGGACTTGTTATCTTAGCAATCCTAACACATTTTACAGTAATCCAAAGAACCATCTACACTTTAAAAGAACTGAAGACAAAACAAATTTAAGTCAAGTTTGTTTTTCAAGTAGGTCGAGTGTTTTATGTAAAAATTTTTTTCCTTCATTTAAAGCGTTAAGACCCTTTTCGGTGATTACATAATACTTTCTTTCTGGTTTTTCGGGAGAACTTTCTTCTTTTTTTGTTATAAGACCTTCTCTACTCATCTTGTAAAGTACAACATAGGTAGTAACAGTTGCAACTGGAATTTCATACTTGTTTTTTAGGGTTTTTGCTATTTCATAGGCATAAAGAGGTTTTCTTGAAAGTTCTGTAAGAATGTAGATCCAAAGGTTTTCCTTAGTTAACTTTGAAACAAGCCTTTTAACACTCATAAAAATCCACCAAAACAAGGAAAAACAAACTTAGGTTCCTGAAGAAAACTAAAAAGGTGGTTAAAGAGGTTTAGCTATTCTTCTTTCTTCTTTTGCTCTTACCTTTACGATTCCCCTATAAACAGCACATGAAACACAGTAATATTTTGTAACCTTTTCTCTTGGGATAAAAGCACCTTGGGCTCTTAATTCTTTGGCTAAGGAAGGGTCAACAAATGAAACCCAAGAAGTCACTTTTTTAGCTTTGTCTTTGGGTACAAGGCAACCGCAACCACTACATTGGACAACTCCACTTCTACCTTTTCCACCCTTTGACCTACCCCTACTTTTTCTCTTTTTTGGCATGGTTTTTATCTCCCTTAAGCCATCTTACTAGAGTTACTTCACCATTAATTTAGTTTTCCTTAAATCAAACCTAATAGGTTTTTGCCAATCTAATTGTAAATTGGGCTTCTTCACCA
>CAZNLG010000108.1:0-3466 GCA_964573765.1 uncultured Candidatus Bathyarchaeia archaeon
CGAATCTTTCACAACAAAGATTTTGGCATGTTTGGGGTTTAAATTCTATCACGGCTTCTTCTATCGCATACTTTGGGTCTACCAAAACTTTTACTTCGGCAGGTTTAACTTCCACCAATCTAACCATCTTCCCAAAAGGTTTACATTCAACAATCTTATCCCTTAATTCTGTCACGGTGTAAACCATTCCTGCTGAAAGGTTATGGCAAACCTTTTGAAACAAGCAAGTTTCACATTCCTTCACCATTCCTTCATAGATAAATGTAAAACCTTCTTTTGCTTTTTCAAGCCAAATAAAAGTAAGTCTTTTTTCCATCATAAAAGACCTTCACCAGTTCAGAAACGTTTTTAAGTAAGAGAAGAGTTCAAAAGAATATAATCCTTATCTTTACTATCCTGAAGAGAAACTTCACCGAAGTTTTTAAGGGGTTCTATGATGTTCAAACCGTATAAACCTGAACAAGACCTAGTGTTAAAAGGTACCACAACTGTTGGTATAATCTTTAGAGATGGAGTAGTGTTAGCTACCGACACAAGGGTTACCATGGGATATTTTGTAGCACATAAACGTGGAAAAAAAGTTTATCCGTTAGACAGACATTTAGCAATGACCATCGCAGGAGTTGTAGCTGATGCTCAAAATGTTGTTGATATCCTAAAAGCAAATGCTACGTTGTTTAGATTTACAAATCGAAGACCCATGTCTGTGGGTTCTGCAGCAAGATTAGCAGCTAATCTACTGTTCCAAAATAGGCTTCTTCCGTTAACTCTTCAAGCAATCATAGCTGGAGTTGACATGGAAGGCCCACATATTTTCTCCTTAGACCCCTTTGGAAGCATAACCGAAGAAAAAAAATTCTTTGCAACAGGTTCAGGTTCACCCATAGCTCTTGGTATTCTGGAAGACAGATACAGGGAAGATTTAACTTTGGAAGAAGCTTTACCTTTGGTTGTTAAGGCTGTAACCGCAGCTATGAAAAGAGATGCTGCTAGTGGAGACAGTTTTGATGTGGCGGTAATAACAAAGGATGGATATAGAGAGTTGAGTGAAGCTGAAAAGTTAAAATATTTGGAAGCATAGTTTGACAAAAATTTTAGAGAAATTTTTCGGATTGTGAGAAGTTTTGGACACCGAAGAAACCAAGAAAAAGATACGGGAGGTTATACTTCAACACGTACCAAAGGAAGCTGAAATTTCAAGGATAGAGTTTGAAGGCCCACGTTTAGCTATTTACACAAAGAAACCTGAGATACTTATAGACCAAAGCTACATTGTAACGGATATTGTAAATCTGATAAGAAAAAGAATTACACTTCGATGCGACCCATCCATCAGAATGAAAGAAGAAGAAGCAAAAAAGTTTATTCAAAAAATAGTAAACCCTGATGCTGAAATAACACAAATTCTTTTTGACCCAACGTTAGGAGAAGTTATTATTGAAGCAAAAAGACCAGGTCTTGTAATTTGTAAAAATGGGTCTATGCTTCAAGAAATCATTAAAACCACAAAATGGCGTCCAAGAGTTCTTAGAACTCCACCCATACCTTCAAAAATAATCGCTCATATGAGACATTATCTACACGGTGAAGTAAAGGAAAGGGAACGAATTCTACGTTCTGTTGGAGAAAGAATTTTCAGGTCAACCTTGCATAAAACCCAAGAAATACTTTTAACCATGCTGGGAGGATTTCAACAAGTTGGAAGGTCTGCCATACTTGTAAGAACAAAGGAGAGCAGTATTCTGCTTGATTGTGGAATAAACCCCGGTGCAATTGAACCTGAAGAAGCATTTCCAAGACTTGACATAAATGAGTTTGACCTAGAAAACTTGGATGCTGTGGTTATTTCACATGCACATTTGGACCATTGTGGATTACTTCCTCTGTTGTTTAAGTATGGGTATGATGGTCCGGTATACTGTTCTGAACCTACCCTTAGTTTGATGGCTTTACTTCAACTTGATTATTTGGATGTTCTTAGTAGGGAAGGTCGTACCCTCCCGTATGACCAGAAAGATGTACGTGAAGCTATTCTTCACACCATACCGATTAGATATGGTGTTGTTACAGATGTATCTCCAGATGTAAGGTTAACTTTACATAATGCTGGACATATCTTAGGTTCTTCCATCATCCATCTTCATATTGGAGAAGGTTTACACAACATTATTTATACGGGAGACTTTAAGTTTATGCGAACAATGCTTCTTGAAGCATCCGTAACAACTTTCCCCAGAGTTGAAACTTTGATCATAGAAAGTACATACGGTGGACCGGAAGATATCATGCCTCCAAGGATGGAAGTTGAACAAAGACTTGTAAACATTGTAAATGAAACCTTGAACAAAGGAGGCAAAGTTTTAATTCCTGTTTTGGCTGTGGGAAGAGCTCAAGAGATTATGCTTATCCTTAATGAATACATACAAAAAGGAGTAATTCCTGAAGTCCCAGTCTACATCGAAGGTATGATCAACGAAGTAACTGCTATCCATACAGCCTATCCAGAGTATTTATCAAAGGAAATCCAGAACAAGATTCTACATGAAGACATCAACCCATTCCAGTCAGACTATTTCGTTACAATCAAACATGCAAGTGCAAGAGAAGAAGTGTTTGATGGACATCCGTGCATCATCTTAGCCACGTCAGGTATGTTGGAAGGAGGTCCTGTTCTTGAATATTTCAGACAATTAGCTCCTGATGAAAAAAATACTCTTATTTTTGTATCCTACCAGATTGAAGGAACTTTAGGTAGACGTATTCTTCATGGACTTAGAGATGTCTCAATGGTTAACTCTGAAGGAAAAGTTGAAGTAATAAAAGTAAGGTCAAGAATAGAGTCTATCGAAGGTTTTTCGGGTCATAGTGACAGAAACCAACTTTTAAATTATGTAAAAAAACTTGAACCAAAACCACAACAAATTATCGTTTGTCACGGGGAAAAATCTAAATGTCTAAGTTTTTCTTCAACCCTTGAAAGGATATTTAAGGTAAGGTCAGAAGCACCCGGAATTTTGGAAACTTTAAAGTTACGTTAAGAAGCTTTTTTTCTCCAAATTTTGATCGGTGGAGGTGTTATAACTATCCTTTCTTCTCCAAGTCTTGCGATGTCTCCTTGAATAGATTGAGCATAAGCCTTTAATTCATCGATAGCATTTTTTACTTCTTCTATACTTTTCATGGCAAGTGGTGTTATTTTTATTATGAGAACGTTTCCCATCTTAAGTTCTTCCTTAATTTTATTAAGGTCTTGGTATTCTTTGAGAGGTAAAGCTTTAATGTAAGTTACCGTCTTTTCTTCCTTAATTTCGGTTTGACTGGTCTCGGACATCTTCCTCACGTTAGGTTTTTATGAATGCCTATAACTTAAACGTTACTACTATTTACTGGAGATTTCATGATGATTTAAATGTAATCATCTTTCATCAATTATAGCATAAAAAACAAAAAACAGGAAGTAATACAG
>CAZNLG010000109.1:0-481 GCA_964573765.1 uncultured Candidatus Bathyarchaeia archaeon
AAAAACAATGGATTTAACAAGAGGAATGGCAGACCCAAACCTAACAAACGAGATAATAAGAAGAAAACTAGCCGAGTTGAAAAAAGTTTGAACAAAACAGTTTCCAAGGAAATCTTTTTTGCAACATCAAACCCTCATAAGTTTAGAGAAGTTAAGTCTATTTTTTCTAGTTACAACTTAAACTTAAAACATCTAAAAGTTAAAACTACGGAAATTCAATCTGAAAACCTAGAAGAAATCGCTAAAAACAGTTTAAGCCAGGTCTTATCTAAGTACAACCAACCAATTTTTGTTGAAGATGCTGGTTTATTTGTTAAAGCCCTTAAAGGTTTTCCAGGTCCATATTCATCCTATGTTTACAAGACTGTTGGAGTTGAAGGTATCCTAAAATTGATGAAAAACATAAACAACAGAAAAGCTTTCTTTTTATCTGTGGTTGTTTTTGGAAAACCCAACACTAAACCTAAAATTTTTACGGGTA
>CAZNLG010000109.1:491-3463 GCA_964573765.1 uncultured Candidatus Bathyarchaeia archaeon
GTAAAGTTGAAGGGGAAATAACGTTTAACGTTCGAGGTTCAGGTGGATTTGGTTTTGACCCCAGATTTCAACCACAAAAACTTAAAAAAACATTTAGTGAAATGACGTTGGAAGAAAAAAACAAGTATTCCCACCGAGCAGAGGCTATCCGAAAACTTATCAAATGGCTTTTACAGAGAGAATTTTGACATCCAAAAAAGCCTTATATCTTAAAGCTTCTTCTTCAAGATAAAAGGGTGATTCACAGTTGGCTAGGATTCATGCCCACAGAAAAGGTAGGTCTCATTCAACAAGACCGGTAACCAAGAAACCTCCAGCATGGTGTACCTACCAACCTGAAGAAGTTGAAGCTATGGTTGTAAAGCTTGCAAAAGAAGGGAACTCTCCAGGAGTTATTGGTCAGATTCTTCGAGACCAGTATGGGATACCCCTTGTAAAGTCCATAACAGGAAAAAGTATCACCCGAATACTGAAGGAAGCTGGTCTAGCTCCAAAAATCCCTGAAGACCTTGCAGCATTACTTCGAAAGGCTAGTGGTATGGTCAGACATTTAGAAAAAAATAGGGGAGACAAAAGAAATATCCATAACCTTCAACTTCTTGAGTCCAGAATTCACAGGTTGTCTGAGTATTATAAGAGGAAGGGTATCCTCCCAGAAGATTGGAAGTATAAACCAGTAGTAGGTTCATTTATGTAGAGAGATTTTTAGGGCTTAGAAATCCATGGACAAAGGAATAAAGGATTTTTTTGAAAGTTGTGATGTCGCTGCTCAAGAAATTTTAGAATACGTAAAAAAAGGGAAATTTATTCCGATATTTTCCCATAATGATGCCGATGGGGTTGCGGCTGGGTCCATCATTGCAAAAGCAGTGTATAGGCTTGGTGGAAAATTTCTTCTAAGAATAATAGACCGTTTGGATGGAGAAGTTGTAAACCAGATTAAACAAATTCCAGCAGAAATTTATGTTTTTACGGAGATAGGAAGTGGTTATCTTGATGTTCTTAAAAAGCTTCAAGCTTCAAAAATTTTGGTAATAGACCATCATAAACCTTTAGAGTTATCTTATCCAAACCTTATACACGTCAATCCGAACCTTCATGGAATTGATGGTGCAAAAGAGATCAGTGGTGCTGGTGTATGCTACTTTGTAGCAAAAAAGATAAGTCGAGAAAATATCGACCAAGCATGTTTAGCTGTTGTAGGAGCCTTGGGAGACCTTCAGGATAGAGCAGGAAACAGATGTCTTCAGGGATTAAACAAAACTATCGTTGAAGAAGCTAAGATGGAAGGTTTACTGGAAACAACCACAGACCTTATGTTTTATGGAAGGGAAACAAGACCCATCCATAAAGCAATATCAACCACCATGAACCCGTTTATTCCTGGGCTTAGTGGTGAAGAAGACAAATGTTTAGGGTTTATTGTTAACCTTGGTATTCCACTCAAAGAAGGTGACAGATGGCGTTCCTTAGCAGACCTTTCATCAGAAGAGAAGGAAAAAATATTTTCCCAACTTACAATATACCTTTCTTCAAAAGGTTTTTCTGAAGAATCAATCTTTCAGCTGGTTGGATGTGTCTACACGTTTCTTAGGGAAGATAAATGGACACCTCTACGGGATGGTCGGGAATATGCTTCACTTCTAAATGCATGTACAAAGATGGGAAAAACAGGTATTGGTGTAAGTCTATGTTTTGGAAGTAGAGGTGAAACCTTAGAAGAAGCTCAAAACCTACTTAACGAGTACAGAAAAATCATAGGTAGATACATAAGTCTTCTTCTAGAAACCCCAAACAGAATAGTTGAACTCAAAAACATTCATCTTATAAGATGTCATGACATCGTCGACGAAAAAATGTTAAGCCCAGTTGCAACCATAATTTCAAGCTCTGGCGGCCTAAATCCAGACAAACCAACCATAGTGTTAACAAAAACAGAAGACGGAAAGATAAAGGTTTCAGCCAGAGCAAACCAAAAACTTGTAGACAAAGGTTTAAACCTGGGATTGGTCATGCAAACCGTAACAGAAAAACTAGGTGGAAAAGGTGGTGGACATAACATTGCAGCAGGAGCAATCATACCCTATGAAAAAGAAGAAGAGTTCATAAAGATGGTTGACAAACTTGTTGAAGAAACAGTTCCTTAAAAGAGTTACTTTAAAACAGTTCCGGTTTTAAGATACCAGAGATACAGGTCAAGCTCGGCAACGGTTAAACAAGCTTCTTTTGCAAATTTTCTTAAAATCATTTCAAGATTTAGATAGGTTTTTCGAGTTAAATTTTTTGGAAGTTTACTTACCAATTTATACTCATACAGGGTTTTTAAGACATGTCTATCTAAGATTGCTAGGTTATTCGTGTAACCAACATTTCTTAAGAAATGACTTGCTTCCTTATAACCCAGACCTCTAATTTTTTCCACCAACCATTCCCTAGCATCTTCTGCTTTCTTAAAATCCTTCAAAAGATTTTTTATCTTCCAGAATTTTCTTGCTTCAATTATGTATTCTGCTCTTCTATTGTAGAACCTATAACCAAGTTCTTTGAGTTTTTTAATCAAGCTTTTTCTTGGTAGATTTAAAAAACCTTCCCAACCCAACCCCATTTGAACTTTTATTCCTACCTTTGCAGAAGAATTTGCAGTTAATATACAAAAACAAAGTTCTGAAAACCATTCTTCATCCGGTTTTTCACTAAAAGAACGAAACTCTTCCATCTTCTTTTTAACAATCTCACCTACATCACTCCTTTTTAACGCTTCTAACCTTAAAACCAATTCTTCCTTTGTCAAAGGGTTTCTTCTTCCCAGTAACCTTATTGTTTGTTTGACTTTCCCTTTTTTGAGAATTTTTAGGCCTAAACTTTATTTTTAGCTAAAATTAAACATTAAGTAAGCAATGAGTTTGATAAAGTTTAAGGCTAGAGTGGAAATTCAAACAAAAAACGTTAGGTTTGCTAAAGCTTTAGCTGAC
>CAZNLG010000110.1:0-3396 GCA_964573765.1 uncultured Candidatus Bathyarchaeia archaeon
GAGTTATGGAAAAAAGCTGGAGAGAAACGTATTCCAGGGCTTCCGTTTTTAACCAAATATGGTGGTAGAGGTCAAGGTCAACTGGGTTTAGCAATAGCTGTTGAAGAAATTTCCCGTGTTTGTCCTGGTTTTGGTGCGACTATCGCTGCTCATAGTGGGTTAGCTTCGGAAATAATTTATGCTTTTGGTACGGAAGAACAAAAGCAAAAATACGTACCTTTCTTTGCTAATGGAGAAAAACTGATAGCTGTGGGTGCTACTGAACCGGAGTATGGTACAGATATCCTTCATGCAACTTCAACAGCAAGACTTGAAGGAGACGAGTATGTCTTAAACGGAGAAAAATACATGATATTAAACGCTCCTGTTGCCAACACAATGGTTATTCTTGCTAGAACCGAGAAAGGTCTCAGCTGGTTCATCATAGACGTCCCAACAAAGGGAGTTACCACGGAAGAGTTAAACACGATGGGGTTAAGTGGAGCTACTGTTGGTAGAATAAAGCTGGAAAATGTTAGGGTTCCAAAAGAAAATTTGGTTGGAGGAAAAGAAATGGAAGGGAAAGGTGGACAGATGATGCTGGCCGCGTTAGACGTAAGCAGAATTCCCATCACAGCTCAAGCTATAGGGTTAGCTCAAGGTGCTCTTGATGAAGCCGTAAAGTGGATGAAAGAAAGAAAACAGTTTGGAATTCCACTAGCTAAGTTTCAAGGACTTAGATGGAAAATAGCAAGGATGGCCACAAACATTGAAGCGGCAAGATTGTTAACCTATAAAGCTGCTTGGTTGGAAGACCAAGGTAGGAAACATACCATAGAAACTTCGATGGCTAAGTTTTTTGGTGCAACTATCGCTGTTGAAGTAGCCAGAGAAGCCGTGCAAATTCATGGTGGTCGTGGATACTTAAAAGACTACAAGGTTGAAATGTTCTACAGAGACGCTAAAATAATCGAAATATACGAAGGAACATCCGAAGTACAGTTAATGCAAATTTCAGCCGGAATTTTAGGTTAGTATCCGAGAACACCTAAAATCTCTTTTTTTAATTTACCTACCAAAGAGAAATAAGATTGTGGCTAAGTAAAGATTTAAATTAACTGAAAGACTTAAAATCCAACTTGGTGTGTGGATGTTATGAAGGTTGAAGATATAAAAACCATAACTGTTGTTGGAAGTGGATTGATGGGTCAAGGTATAGCAGAAGTATGTGCAAGAGCAGGTTACAAGGTAATCATGGTGGATATATCGGATGAGATATTGAAGAAGGCCCTTGAAAAAATTAAAGCCAGTATGGAGAAGGGAATAAAGGCTGGAAAACTTAAAAAAGAAGAAGCTGATACTGCATTGGCTAGGATAAGTACAACCACTAACCTAACTGAAGCAGTAAAAAACACAGATTTTGTTATCGAAGCAATACCTGAAATCATAGACCTAAAAAAGAAAATGTTTAAACAGATTGATGAAGCTTCTCCTTCACATACGATAATTGCTTCAAATACTTCTTCTCTGATGATAACTGACTTAGCTTCTGCTACAAAAAGACCTGAAAAATTTATCGGTATGCATTGGTTTAACCCGCCACCAATAATGAAACTCATCGAAATAATTCGGGGTGGACTAACATCCGACGAAACCTACACCATAACAAAAGAACTTTCAAAAAAACTGGGTAAGATACCCATTGATGCGAATGATGGACCGGGATTTTTCACAACAAGATTTCTTTTTGCCATGTTAAATGAAGCAATTCATCTGTTTGAATCAGGAATAGCTGGAATAAAAGAAATTGATACCATGTGTAGGTTAGCGTTCAACCACCCAATGGGTCCATTCGAACTCATGGACTTTATAGGTATAGACACATCTTACCACATCCTTGAATACATCCATAGAGAAACTAGCGACCCAAAATATGCTCCTCCACTTACGTTGAAGAAAATGGTACAAATGGGTTATCTTGGAAAAAAACCTGGAAGCAAAGGAGGCTTCTACGATTACTTTAAAATACCCAAAGAATAAAGCCCCTCTTCTTCTTTTTTGATTAAATAAAATTCATTTTCTATTATGTGGGTACAGATATGAATTTTGAATTTACAGTTGAACAGGAAGATATTCGAAAAGCTGCTCGTGAGTTTGCTCAGAAAGAGTTTACAGTAGAAAAAGCTAGAGAGTTTGACTTAAAAGAAGAGTTTCCGTTTGACATTTGGAAAAAAGCTTGTAATCAAGGATTTATTGCAGTTCATTTCCCCGAAAAATATGGTGGACAGGGTCTTGGGTTGCTTGAAGACGTGATAATTATCGAAGAGTTTTGTAGGGTTGACTCCACCATAGGTATGGCTATCACCCACGTAAAACTTGGCTCAGAAATAATCCTAAAGCATGGAAACGAAGAACAAAAAGAAAAATATCTTTCAGGGATTCCAAAAGGAGAAACCATTTCAGCAGCCGCCTTTACAGAACCTGCACGTGGAAGCGCACTATCCGAACTGCTTGACACAAAAGCTTCAAAAAAAGAAGACGGTTACCTTATCAACGGAACAAAAACCTTCATAAGTAATGCGTTAATTGCAAACTATTTTGTGGTTTTATGTCAAACAAACCCCAAAATATCTCCACCTTATAGGGGACAAAGCATTTTATTGGTTGAAAAAGACACAGAAGGTCTTGAAATCACACCAC
Organism: uncultured Candidatus Bathyarchaeia archaeon; assembly: GCA_964573765.1. GTDB lineage: Archaea > Thermoproteota > Bathyarchaeia > Hecatellales > Hecatellaceae > CAZNLG01. The sequence goes on from CAZNLG010000110.1 coordinate 2,680, forward strand.
TTAAAAACAAGATGGGGAACAGAGCTCAAACATTCGGAGAATTAGCGTTTTCAGACTGTTATGTTTCAAAAGATAGACTTGTTGGTGAAGAAAACAAGGGCTTCTATTACACAATGGAATATCTTAACGAAAGCCGAGTACAGGTTGCAGCCGCAGCCCTGGGGATGGCTGAATGTGCCTTTGATAAAGCATTAAACTATGCTAAGGAAAGAACAGTTTTCGGTCAAAAACTCTTAGACTTATCCATAATCCAACATAAAATTGCTGAGATGACCGCAAAAATAGAGTGTGTAAAACTCATAGTGTACAAGGCAGCTTGGCTTGTAGACAAGGGAAAACCAGACCCCCTCATAGCTTCCGTAGCAAAACTTGAAGCTGCAAGAACAGCTACCTATGTAGCTAACGAAGCAATCCAAATACTTGGAGGTTATGGATACATGGCTGACCAAGATGTTGAACGTATCTACCGTGACACGAGGGGTTCAGAAATTTATGAAGGTACAAACGAAATTCAGAAAAACACGATCGCAAACTGGCTAATAAAAAGAATCGGAAAACAATAGTTTAGCCGGAAAGACAACTTAACAAAAAATCACAGAAGTACGTACTAAAGGTTACATAAAAATTAATCAAAACATTATGTATACCAGGGGGCTTCTATTAAATCATTCCCTAAAAACTGGTAAAAAGAAAAAGAAGTGGTAAATTTTTCTCCAC
>CAZNLG010000111.1:0-3391 GCA_964573765.1 uncultured Candidatus Bathyarchaeia archaeon
CTTAGCCTTTGGTGGCGTAAACGTTTAATCGACAAAATAATAGTGAAATCCCAGCATTAACAACTCCTTTTTTACCTATGCTAAACCAGCTATTTTGTCCCGTTTTAGTTTAGTTTAACAGGTATTCTGGATAACAGTAAAACTCTAAAATCCTCCAGTCTCTCCCTTTCAAACTTGTAAAAGATTCTTACAAGTTTAGAGTTAAACTCACCTCTCTACACAGTACTATTGATGCAGATGGATAAGGAACTTTTTCTCCCTCCTTTCAGCGAAGTTGTGGGAAAATTTGTGAAGCTTGAGGAGGAAAGCTTGACACTCACATTCACACAGGGGATAGTTATTAGGCTTGGCTATGACCAGTACAAAAAGCTTGTTGAACAAGTTCAAAAACTCCACCTCAAACCAGGTGACCTCGTAGGGATTCTCAACCTAGGTAGTGAGCTGAAAATCCGTAGGGTTAAGGAGTGAGATTTTTGCAGGAAAACATGAGTGATCCAAATAATTCAGATAACGATATCTTATGCGTAAAAAACGTGCACACCGCAACCACAGTTTCTGTGAACAACTGTTCACAGAAACCCCAGTTACGATGTGCAGAAGGGTGGAAAGAGAAGTTAAGGGTATCAGGTTGGGAAAGCCAATATGAATCTGTGAATAAAATGTTGACCTTCCTTAGAGTAAGAAAAATAGGATCAGAGACAACGAAAGAGAGTTATTGTAAAGGGTTAGCAATCTTTTGTAATTTTGCCAATACCACTCCAGACGAACTAGCAAAAATGCCTAAGAAGAAGATTAAAAAACTTATGGATGGGTTTGTTGAAGATTTTCGTAAAAGGGGTAAATCCCCTAAATATATCAACAACATCTTATACATGATTAAAACATTCTTGTTGGTGAATGGACGGAAGATAAGGATCCCCACATTATATATTCCTTCACGTAGAGAGGTTGAAAATGAATATGTGCCGACGGTTGAAGAAGTTTTACGGATGATAGAAATTGCTAGAGGTTGGAAGAATAAGGCTGCGATTGGCCTAGGAGCTTTTAGCGGATTAAGAAATTCAACCGTAAGAGCATTGAGGTACGGAGACATCAAGGAGGAGCTTGAAAAAGGTGTCAAAAATTTATGCATAAAAGTTTACCCGGATATGAAGAAGATAGTTCCTGGTGCATGCAAAGGAAATATAACCTACTATACTTTTACAATAGAGAGAGTTACACAGTACCTCAAGCTTTACGTAGAAGAGAAAAAGAGGGAGTTTGGTGAGTTAAGGGATGACGATCTGCTCTTTAACTCTGAATGGAGTAGACTTCCAAAAGAAGAACGTAGAAAAAAGCCCTTAAGTGAAGCTATGTTGCTAAAAATAGTTAAAAATGCTGCTAAAGAGGCTGGACTTGAAGAGGAAAAATGTAATAAAATCACCTTTCACTCGCTACGGAAAACATTCCAAGCATTCCTCCGTAACCAACCTGCACATTTAAAGCTGGATTATAGGGATGAGGAATTTCTTATGGGTCATGTAATAGGAGGCTCTGCAGAATATTATTATCGCCCTAAAATTGAGGAACTTAGAAGAAAGTTTTCAAAAATGGTTGTGGATTTCTCTGAGCAAATACAGATGGTTATAAAATGTGAAGAAATTGATGAATACCTTAGGAAAGGCTGGAAAGCTAAGTTAGTATTGCCAGATGGACGAATAGTAGTTGAAAGGGGTTAAAAACATTAAGTAAATCCTTTTAGTTTTACGTATTCGTTTAATGCTTCTTTCCAGTCTATTCCCGTACCTTCAAATGCTTTTATTAAAGATAACTCTATTAGTTTGAATTTATTTTCAACAATCTTTCTGCTAAAGTTTATTCTTGCATACTCTGCTCTTAGTTCTTCAACCTTACTTTTATCGTAATAGGCATCTTGACTTCCTGGTAGAACATGACCCATAAAGAATTCTTGAGTTTTTATGTCTAATCTTCCACCATCAATAAGTTCACTTCTTAAGATTGATTCGTAGGTTTTTCTTAGTGAGTGTGGTGTTACATACATCCACTCTTTTATTCCAGCTTTTCTAGCTGAAGATTTAACTATAAGTTCAACTTCCCTTATAGACATAAATTTAACTTTTCTTTGTTCCCTAGTTATTTGGTTATATTCTGAGTGAAAGAGTGGTTGGTTTGGTTCTATATCACCATATTTTCTTTTTCTTTCCTCTAAGTATAGTTTTATGGCTTTTACTGCTTCTCTGCAGGTAAATGTAAAGTATGATATGTTTCCTTTACAGGCTTCAGGAATTCTTTTCTTCATTTCAGGGTATACTGGGATCTTTACTATTGGATAGCCTTTTTCAAGCTCTTCTTTAACATCTCCATATATTAGGGCTATGAGTGTTGATACTCTTAGCCCTGTTGAGAAAAGTGTTAGAATTATTGCTCTGTTTCTCAGACTTCCAGCGTTATCAGCCATATCATAAACTTCATTCTTTGTTGGTACATATTCAGCTCTTTTCCTGTAGCGTGTAGGTAGATAGTAGCCTTCAACATTTAGCCTTAAACCATTTGCTTCAAAAAAGCTTTTCAAGATACGAAGAACATTGTTAGCATATTTTCGACTATAATTTGGATTATTAAATTTATCACAATAGCTTTGAACCAAAGATTCAAGCTGTTCCCTTTCCAGCTTCAACAACTCATCCGGACCCATACCAACATAACAACAAAACCTCCTAACCACACCAAGATAACTCCTCTTAGTTGCCTCACTACCAGTCCTCCTACTCAACCTCCTCAACAAATTATTAACACTATTATAAGGACTTACCCAACCATCAACCAAAAAATCCCAACCAAACTTGGAAGAAAACAAGAGCACACTCACGTTTGTTTAGTTTAAAAGTCGGTTTTGGCCAGTTTAATCCTCTTTAACTGTTAGACAGTATTGTAGAAATTTTGTTAGTATTTCTATTTCTTTCATGTTTATTTCCATAAATACGGTTTCTCTGCCTTTTTCACTTTCAGCTATACCTACCAGATAAATTACTTTGTCTATTGGGTTCCATGCAAATTTAAAGCAAGTTTTGTTAATGTTCCTACTTCTCCTAGTTATCTTTGTTCTTAGCTTCTTGTAACTATATTCTTCAAAGTGCAGAATGTAATCTTTAATATAAGTAAGTTTGATTTGGTGGTTTCTAGACATTTTCTCTACCCGTCTTTTGCTTTTCGTTTATGGTTTCTAGGATTTTGTTGGTTAGGTTGGACAGTTACTCCTCCACATCGTCCAGTATGCTGAAAAGTTTTTCAGCTTCTTCTGATGTTAGATAGTTTTGGTTTTTATTGCCTTCTTCATGGTTTTCAGGTTTTCTTGTTTCTATTTCTCCTTTTTCCACTGCTTCTAAAACCT
>CAZNLG010000112.1:0-527 GCA_964573765.1 uncultured Candidatus Bathyarchaeia archaeon
CTAAATAATGACTGTGTAGAAGTATATAAACTAGTATTTAACAGTTATAAAACAAAATCAGACAAAAAAATTTTAATTTAACTTCAACCAACTATAAAACCTTGTTGAATTATCTGTAGAGGTTGAATATGGATTGAAACCTTTGGCTGATAGAGAGAAACTAATAGAAAGACCAATGTATAGGGCTATCAGAGACTATGCCGCACAGCTTGGATACAAAGACCTGATTTACCTTAACATTGGTGAACCAGACTTTTCTACACCACCAAACATAGTAGAAGTTGCAAAAAAAGCTATGGATGAAGGATTTACCCACTATACAGAAGAAAAAGGATGGATTAAACTTAGGGAAGCTTTAGCTTCAAAATTAAGAGAAGAAAAAGGAATCGAAGTAACACCAAACGGGATACTGATAACAAATGGAAGTGCAGAAGCAATTTTTGTAGTCTTAATGAGTCTTGTAAATCCTGATGATGAAGTTATCTTAATCAATCCTTTCTATCCACCATACATTTCTTCCATAAGGA
>CAZNLG010000112.1:537-3346 GCA_964573765.1 uncultured Candidatus Bathyarchaeia archaeon
CCATAAGGATGGCTGCTGGTAAGCCTGTTCCGGTGTCGGTCAACGAAGAAACATTGACACCTAATCCTGAAGATATTCAGTCCGTAATTGGAGCAAAAACTAAAGCAATAATGGTTAACAGTCCATGTAATCCAACTGGAATGGTTTATGATAGAAAAACCTTAAAGGCAATAGCTGAAATTGCTGCTGACCATGACCTTTTCGTTATTTCAGATGAAGTTTATGACAAATTTGTTTATGATGGTGACGAATGTTGTAGTATAGCTTCTTTTGATAGTGCCTTAGAAAGAACCATCGTAGTCAACAGTTTCTCAAAAACCTACGCCATGACTGGTTGGAGGGTTGGTTATCTAGCCGGAAACCAAGAAATTGTTTCAAGAATTCTTAAGATTAAAGGTGCGGTAAATGTTTGTGCAAATTCAATATCCCAAAAAGCAGCTTTAGAAGCCCTAACCAACTCTGAAAAATACGTGAAAAAAATGTTGGAAGAATATACTGAAAGAAGAAAAGTTGTTTTGGATGCTCTCTCAAAAATCCCAGGTTTTAGATGTGTAACACCAAAAGGAGCTTTTTATGTTTTCCCAAACATATCCGCTTTGGAGAAAGATTCTATGAAATTTTCCATGTACTTGATAAAGGAAGCTCATGTGGTTGTGAGTCCAGGTGTAGCTTTTGGTTCGAGAGGAGAAGGCTTTATCAGAATATCCTATGCCAGTTCTCTTGAAAACTTAAAAACAGCCATGAATCGAATTCAGGAAGCTGTTGAAAAATACAAACCATCAACATAGTTAATTTCCTTAAATGGTTGACTTAAAATAGGATATCCTCCTTCAATTTTTTCTTTGAAACAAAAATTAAAACTTTTTAGGGGACCTAAAAACTGTCTTCCAAAAAAATTTTGGTACTTAACAACAAAAGTGAAACCATCGATAAACTTATTTCTTGTCTCCAAAATTTTGGTGCAAATTTAGAAATTAAAAATCCTGGTGAATCGATTCATCCAGAAAATTATTGTGGAATCGTAATTTCAGGTGGTTTTCTCCCTGGAAACAGGTACAGGGAGCTTCTTGTTTGGTATTGTAACCTTCTTAACATGGTTCAACAACCATTGTTGGGTGTGTGTTTAGGGCTTAGGATCATGGGTTATTGTTATGGTGCCAGGATAAGGAAAATGGAAGCAGAAGAAAATGGTGTTGTAACAGTTTCTTTCCATAAGGAGTATCCACTTGCCCCTAAAAGGAGAGAGTTAAAGGTTTATGAGACTCATCTTTATGAGTTAATCTCCACAGGAAGAGACCTTGAAAATTATGGTAGTTCAAATTTATGTAAAATTCAAGCTGTAAAACATAAAAATAAACCACAGTTTGGAGTTCAATTTCATCCTGAAATTGACAAAGAAAAAAACGAAGGTTGGATAATTCTGGAAAACTTTGTTAAATTATGCATGAATAAAACCTAAAAATTTCCCACATAAAGAAAGTTTTCACTTTAAAGGTAAAACCTTTATAAGATGTTTAAACGCATTTTGACAGAGGTTTAAAGAATGCAAGAAATAATTGAAGATGGTTCTGATATTCTTCTTTACCTTGACAAAAAAAGAAAATATCTGGTTAAAGTTAGAAAGAATGAAGTTTTTCACACACATAAAGGTTACATTGTTTTTAATGAGCTGATTGGAAAACCATTTGGTATAAAAATAGAAAGTAGTATAGGTATCAAGTTCACAATTTTAAAACCGAACTTAAAAGACCATCTTCAAAAAATTGCTAGAAAAACCCAGATTATGTATCCAAAGGATATGGGTTTGTTGTTAATCTACTCCAACATAGGTCCAGGTTCAAGGGTTGTTGAAGGTGGAACTGGTAGTGGAGCTCTAACAAGTTTACTTGCAAACTATGTAAAACCAGACGGTATGGTTTACAGCTACGAAACTAGAGAAGAATTTATCCGGGTTGCTGAAAAAAACCTAAACAAACTTGGGTTAATCAAATTTGTTACCCTAAAAAAAGCTGACCTCACCAAAGGTATCGATGAAAAAGAAGTTGATGCTGTTGTACTTGACATGCCAACACCTTGGCTTGTTGTATCTCATGCTTATCATGCCTTAAAAAACACTGGTACATTTACATCCTTTAGCCCAACGATCGAACAAGTCATAAAAACCGTTGAAGCCATGGAAAAAACTGGTTTTACTGACATAGAAACAGTTGAGTGTTTAATTAGAAGATACCAAGTTGAAGCTGGAAAAACTAGACCTGAAACTTTAGCGATAGCTCATACTGGGTATTTAACGTTCGGTAGGAAAGCTTTAAAAGAATAACCTAAAAATCTATGTTCAACATTTAGTTGATGAAGAAGATTTTTAGAATTTTGGAAAAAATTACTCAAAGAGTATTTTTGAGACTTCTTTTTTCAAGACTTTTCTGGCGATGACAAGTCTTGTTTCAAAAGTTTCATCTATTTTTATGTTCTCATCTTGGGTAAGGATAATACATCCACCCATCGTGTTTATTGGATGTTCATCCACGGTTAACTTCAAGTTTGAAGGTAGCTTTAAACTGTTCATGATTTCAGACTTACGTTTAAGGTCCTTACTGTTAAATTTCACCTTTAATTTTTCTTCCCCAATTTGAGGAGCCGAAGTTTCTATAAGACGAGCAAGACTTTTTAGATAAACTTCTTCTTCAACAATTTTTTTGAGTTTTTTTGAAGCTTCTTGGAAGACGTTTTCTATCAGCTTATTTTTTTCTTCCAATATCTTTAAAGCCATCTCACGTCTAACTTCACTAAGTTTTCTTCCTTCCAAAAC
>CAZNLG010000113.1:0-3334 GCA_964573765.1 uncultured Candidatus Bathyarchaeia archaeon
GAAGTTGAAGAACAAGACTTAGATTCCATACATCAGTATGGTTTAAGAGAATCAGTTTATGTGGATAAGGAAATAGACGGTGAAGATTTAGCTCGAGCTCTTGCACAAAAACTTTTAAATCTTCATAAAAACCCTGAAGAAAGAATAAGTGTTCGGTATCTACCCAACCAAAATTTTGATGTTGGAGATAAGATTACAGTAGTGGATTCCCATACAAACCTTGATACTTCTTTTCGTGTAAAAAAACTTGTAGTTAGTTTTGGTGAAGATGAAGAAAGAGAAGCTGAGTTAGCAACAAAATCTTATGAACTTTTTGATGAACTGTTAAAGACAAAAAGACTGGAAAGATGGTTAAAATGAAGGTTAGAAGCAAAAAGGATTACCAGATTATTTTTCGTGGAGAAAAATATTTGCTTCCTGCAAACACAAAGGTTGAGCTTCCAAAAAATTTGACGGATAAAATCCTGCAAAATCCACGTTTAAAACGTTTTATTAAGTTGGAGGAGGTTTAAAAACTGGTAAAAGTAAAACTTGGAATTGAAACCAATGTCTTAGACTTAACCAGTATAGGTAACGTAACTAACCTAACTCAACATCCCATAAAAGTTTACTCTCGAAAAAAACTTGCAAACGGGGAAGTTTTTATTCCAAGTCTTGGGACGGGGGAAACTTTGTATGTTTTGGAAGGTTTAATCGATGTGGATGTTGACAGTAACGTTCAGAAGCTTTTGAATCTTTACCATAGCCAGAAACCTGTTTGGCTTGAAACCGATGCTTTCACGGTTGCGGGAAAAATCACCGACCTTGAACTTCCCTATGAAGCAGGTCAAACTTGGCGTAGGTACAGGCTTGAGTTAACTGAAGTTCCGTTTTGGGGAACAACCATAATAAATGAAGGTGAACAAGCCTATCTTTCCGACCTAGATTTTCAATGTAAGGTTAAAAAGGTTTTTCCAACGTTTGGAAGACATAACTTCACATTTGACCGAACCAACAAAAAGTTTAGTTTTGAGTTTGTTTTGGTTAACGAGCTTGAAGAAACCGGAAACTTTAATGTGTTGTGGGATGATGACCAAACAAGTTTTTGGAGTGTTGTTTATGGTGGTAGTGGTAGTTTAGTTGTTCCCACTCTTTCAAATGATTCTGGTGTAGTGAAAAGAGGTAATAATAGTTTGAAAATAAAAGTTGGTAGTGGTAGCTATTCTATCTGGTATATCTATCATGATTTCGCTTCTGCTCAAGATTTTTCCGACTATGATTTTCTTGCTTTTTGGTGGTATGGACAAAACACAGGAAATAGATTAATAGTTGCTTTAGATACAACCCCGTTGACGGACTTTTACGATTGGTATATTTATGATGATTGGAGTGGTTGGAAAAGAGTAGTCTTACCACTGAGAAATCCTGATTATATTGGCGGTTCCCCTTCACTTACCAACATAAACAGAATAAGAATTAATGGGAACGAACTTGGACAAGGAACATTCTATCTTGACCGTGGAGGCGTGGATGTCGGAAACTGGGTTAAATGTGAAATACAGGTTCCAGATGAATTGGATAATTATGGTGTAACCCATATAGATGGTTATTCAAATCATGGTTATGTACGGTTAAGTAGCATTTACCAATCGGACACTTATGTGGTTGCTGTTTGGGGAGATAATGATTTCGGTCGCTTAGACAACCGTTTACATTTCCTAGACGGAACCACAGATACACAATGCTACGGACCTGCAGCCGCAGATAACGAAGGTTTTTATCCTATCAAACAAAGAGGAGAAACCACAAACGCAACTGGGGGATATGGTAGCATAACCTACAGCCAAGCCTACGGTTGTCTTTATCGTGTCGGTTTCGCTATTAAAATGCCTCCATGGACAGGTTCGGATGATTTAACCGGAAAATTCGCAATAAACAAAACCAAACTAAAAATCGAAATCTACTGGGAAAAAGAAAACACAAACTTCATTGATGGAAGTGTTTAACCGATTTTAAGTCTGGGTAAGGTTTTGATAAACTTTTTCTTTACAATCTTTTTTGCATCTTTGAATATTTTTTCATGGTCAAAAGCAAGTTTTGTAGGTTTTCGATAAAACACTTTAACTTCTTTTGTCTCATCTGAAGGTTTTAAACTTCCGGAAACGGCTTCAGCAAGATAGGTTACAGAAACATAATGACCTCGTGGGTCTCTCTTAGGGTCTGAATATATACCCACGATTCCAAGAATTTTTATGTTTAGTCCTGTTTCTTCTTTTGCTTCTCTTATGGCTGCTTCTTCAACAGTCTCCCCAAACTCAACCAAACCACCAGGTAAAGCCCACCATCCCTTAAATGGTTCATGGTTTCTCTTTACAAAAACATATCCGTTGTTTTTTCTGATAACAATATCAACAGTTAAAACAGGTTTTTTGTTTTTCAAAACCAAATTTTTCACAACAACCCAAAATAATATTTTTTGATAAACTCAAAATTTTTTCTAACTTTTTCTTTTCCAACCAAGATATTCATATGACCTGGTAACAAATATTCAACATCCAATCTTGAAACGTTTTCTATGGAGTTTTTAAGTTGAATGGAGCTTCCACCTGGAAAATCTGTTCTTCCAACACTCCCTTCAAACAGGAGGTCTCCACAAATTAAAACCTCTAATTCTCCACAGTAAAGACATATACTTCCAGGTGAATGTCCTGGTGTATGGATAACCTTAAAATTTGTTTTTCCGATGCTTAGCTCATCTTCTATGTAAAAATCAACTTTAAAGTTGGGCATGTTCAAAGAAAAATATTGAGCCATTTCTCTACTTACTTCCAAATGTTTAACTTCTTCCGGATGCATTGCTATCTTGGCGTTTGAAAGGTTTTTTAAGTCTTGGTTTGCTCCGCAATGGTCAGGATGACTGTGGGTGTTAATTATTAAGTCTATGTCTTTAACATCAAAACCATCTTTACCGATGTTTTTTAGAAGCTTTTTTATGTTTGTTCCTGGGTCTATTACGGTTAAAATCTCATCTGCTATAAGGTAGGTGTTACAGTCAAATCCAACTTCCGGATACCAATAAATGTTTTTAACGATTTTCAACCAGAGTTTCACCTTTTATTTAAAGCCATCCAGCATCCTTTAAAGCAAGATAGGTTGTACTTACAAGTGGAAGCTTTTTTATAGTTTCAGGTTTAAACCATCCAATGTCTGCAACTTCATGGTTTGGTCTTAGTTTGAAGCTTTTTGGGACACATTGAAAACAAACTATGGCATATTGACGTTCTGATTTGGTTGATTTAATTCTTGTTATAAGGTTGTAAACTCCAAGAAGTTTTTTGATTTTTATGTTTAGTCC
>CAZNLG010000114.1:0-3288 GCA_964573765.1 uncultured Candidatus Bathyarchaeia archaeon
TCCTACTAGTAAAAACAAGAAATATAAGATAACTAGGGTTTTTGAAGGTTTTACTTGTCCGTTGGATGGGAAGAAGCTTGTTCAGGTTTCGCTTCTTCCTTATCAGGATGTTTAGCTTCTTTCTTTAAGTACTTGTCAACAAATACTATTTCATTAATCTCTGGTAGAAGTTTCTGAATATCCAATGCAATACCTCTTTTTGTAAGTTGAAGTCTATCAAAAGATAAAGCTTCTTCAGGTGTATGGATTGTAACAGTTCCATCTGTTATTTCAACTTCAAATTTTTCCACATCAATGTTTGGTATTCTTCTATGGATTAATGCTTTAATCTTCTCTAGGGGGGTTTGAAGTATCTGTTTAACTTCAACTTCGTAGATAAGAGTCCTGCCAGCAAGTGGGGGATTAAAATCAACCTGAACTCTTCCCGCTCCGACACTACGTACAACAGCAAGTTTACCATCGATTTCAACTTCCATACCAGGGTAAGGTGTAATTTTTTGTTGTTGGAATTTTCTTAAGGGTACAGGTTTAATTTTTGAAGGGTCTCTTGGTCCAAAAGCTTCTTCTGGGGGAACCTCTATTGTTGTTTTTTTTCCAACTTCCAATCCTACTAATTTTTCATCTAATCCCTTTAAAACCCAACCTTCTCCAACAACTACAAGCATGGGTTCATAAACAAAGTTTTCCTTAAAAATCTTATTTTCTCTAGCCACTTCAGCTATACTTGTGTCAAATATCGCACCAGTTTCCTTTATCTTTACCACGTAATCCATCAGGATAAAGTCTCCCTTGTTCACGGAAACCATTCTTAACCTCACTCTACCATACAGTTTTAACATTCACTTCTTATACCTAGTCAACTATAACTTATATCCTATTTTAGTTTTCGGTTTATAAAAACCACCAAAAAAATGTTAATACCTTCTTTTTTACATCGATGTGAAATTTAAAGGTCTTTAAAGAATTCATAGACTATTCTTAAGTTCAAACAGAAAACCTTACAAAACTTAAGTAAAAAATGAACAAAATTGAAGCTTTTTCCCCCGCACATATAACCGGATTATTCGTTACAGAAAACAATCATGTAGATTTAAAACTTATAGGTTCCAAGGGTGCAGGGGTTTCTCTTACACTTGGAGTTTATACAACTGTTTGGACTAAAAAATCTTCCAGAAGAAAGAAAAAAATTTACATAAACAACAAACCAGCAAAAGCCAAAGTTTCTTCTACCCTTATTGAAGAATTTTTTAAACTTATCCAAGAACCATACGAAATCATCGTAAACCATAAAGTTGAAGTTCCCATTGGGGCTGGTTATGGTACAAGTGGAGCTGGAGCCTTAAGTTTAGCCTTAGCATTAAACGAATCATTAAATGCTGGATTGTCAAAAATTGAAGTTGCTCAACTTGCCCATATTGCTGAAATAAAATGTAAAACCGGATTGGGAACGGTGTTAGCTGAAACTTTTGGAGGAATCGAGCTACGGGATAAAGCTGGAGCCCCTGGTGTAGGTTCGGTTAGAAAAATAGCCGATGTGGACTCAAAATTTAAGGTTGTATCTTTCTATCTAAACAAGCTTCCAACAAAAAATTTTCTCACAAACCCTAACTTCTGTAGAAAAATAAACATTGTGGGAAGTAAATTTTTCAGAAAACTCGTTGAAAAACCTTCCGTAAACAGTTTTCTAAACTTGTCAAGAAAGTTTGCTGATAGCCTAAACATGTACACACCAAAACTAAAAAACCTGTTAAAAATGCTTGATGATTATGGCTTAAACTTCACAATGAACATGTTTGGTGAAGCAGTTTTTAGTCTTATCAAAGAAGAAGAACTTCAAGATTTTCTTAAAAAAACTTCTTTTTGGAAAAATTTTGGGCAGATAATAATTTCTGGTATCGACTCAACAGGAGCGAGGCTTGTTGGGTAAAATCCACATTTCAGATAAACATCCAAGAGCAGAATCCCTAAAAATCCGTGAAAAACTAGTCGAAGGTTTTAGAAAAGGGATAGTCGTACCTGAAGGACTTATAGCCCACGGTAGAGGAGAATGTTTTGATTATCTGATAGGGGAAAAAACTCAACCTTTTGCATGGGAAGCTGAAAAAGCAGCCACAGCAATGTTACTTCTTTCAAAACATCCGGTAGTTTCCATAAATGGAAACACTGCAGCCCTATGTGCAAAGGACACAGTAAAACTTGCAAAACTTGTTAAAGCAAAAGTCGAAGTAAACCTCTTCTACAGGTCTCTCCAAAGAGAAATTGCGATCGCAAACCTACTAAAAAAAGCAGGTTTAAACCATGTTTATGGAGTCGGAAAAAACGCATGTACATTCATCCCTGGAATTTGTAGTTTAAGATGTAAGGTTGACCCAAGAGGCCTCTTTAAGGCTGATACTGTTCTTCTTGCCATCGAAGATGGTGATAGAACAATGGTTCTTAGAGAGACCGGAAAACATGTTGTTGCTGTAGATTTAAATCCATTTTCAAGAACAGCATTATGGGCATCAATAACCATAGTTGATAACGTTGTTCGAGCAATCCCTAACATGATAAACCTAGCAAAAACTTTAAAGAAAAAAGATGAAAGTGAACTCAGAAAAATCTTAGAAGAATACGACAACGACAAAAACCTAAAAAAAGCTGTCAAGTTTATTGATTCAAGATTAAACTCACTAACCCGTGAAAAACTTTTTGGTTTAAGTCTACTAAACAAAAACGAAGCAATCCAAAGTTTTGTTACTGTAAAAAACTCTAGGATTGGAGTTTGGAATGTCTAACAAGGGACTGACACTACAAGTTGCATTGGATTTTATAGACCTTCATAGAGCTCTTCAGGTGGCTGAAGAAGCCATAAAAGGTGGTGTAGACTGGATCGAAGTTGGAACTCCTCTCATCAAAAGTGAAGGTTTAAACGCTGTTCGAGAAATCAAAAAAAAGTTTCCAACCCACACGGTTTTAGCTGACATGAAAACTGTTGATACTGGTTCTGTTGAAGTTGAGATGGCTGCAAAAGCCGGAGCAGATGTAGTCATAATTTTGGGGGTTTCAGATGATAGTACCGTAAAGGAAGCTGTCAAGGCTGGGAAAAGATACGGAACAAAAATAATGGTTGACCTTTTAGGTGTGGAGAACCCCAAGAAAAGGGCTGTTGAACTTGAAAAACTTGGTGTAGACTACATTTGTGTTCATGTTGGAATAGACCAACAAATGAGAGGAGTCGACCCGATACGTTTACTCAAAGAAATCGTTAAAACAGTCCGTTTACCTTTAGCCGTAGCCGGAGGAATC
>CAZNLG010000115.1:0-3274 GCA_964573765.1 uncultured Candidatus Bathyarchaeia archaeon
CGTCTATTCCGGCTATAACACCAACCAACCTGTAGGAAGTGTAGTCTGTGACTACGTATGCGTGGTCTTCACCTTTTTCAACCATTTTTCTCATGATTTCGGAAAGGTCTTCTTCTTCCAAGACTGTGAGGGGTGTATGAATTAAGGTTTGACCGATGGGGGAATTCCATCTTCTTGTTGGAATGGAAAGTAAGTCTTCAAATTCAATGTAACCTATCAGTCTTTGATGTGTATCCACAACAGGATATTCTCTAAACCTATGTTCTTTCATTATCTTTAGGGCGTCTTTTATTTTTAAACCATCCGGAATAATGACTGGGTTAGGTGTCATTACATCTTTTGCCTTTATTTCTGTTGTTTTTAAACCTCTTTCTTCAAGTAGATGGTAAGCTTCACCCAATGCTTCTTCTTCTTCTTCAGGTCTTCTTAAAAGTTGACTTTCATAGAAGGATAGTTTACCTGAAGCAAAAAAGCTTACACATGCAGCTATTAGAGTAGGTATTATGGAAGATGGCCCACATGTTTCAGCTACAAATGCTACACTGGTTAACAAGGTTTTACTGGTTGCAGCCATCACAGCTGCTATGGAAGCCATTATAAATATTTCATGTGAACCTAAACCTAACAGGGACACGTAGGCTGCACCAAGAATTGCTCCAACATAGATGGAAGGAATAAAAAGCCCCCCGCTTCCACCAAAGTTTAGGGTTAAGGATGTAACGACTATTTTTAGGAATAAAATTAGGATAAGAATAAGAAGGGGGGTTGTAAAAAGTTTTCCGGTAACGGAAAGATGTATGGTATCATAACCCACTCCTAAAACTTGGGGGAAATATAAACCGATGGTTCCAATGATTATTCCTGCTGTTAAAAGGTAGATTGATGGGTTAAGTTTGCTTTTTTGTTTTAGAGTGTTCATAAACTTAAAAAAGCTTATGAAGATTAAGGCTACAAATGCTGAAAAAAAACCTACAAGGATTACGTAGACTATGTCGATGATGGAAGGAATTATTATTGTTGGAACAAAGGGGAAAAGGGTTTCACTACCCATGATGGATATAAATGTTAGATAGGAAGTTATGGAAGCAACTGAAGCTGGAAAAAAGGCTTCTTTTACAAGGTCTTTTTGGTAGGGAATTTCTAGGGCAAAAAAGATTCCTGTGAGTGGTGCTTTAAAGATGGCTGCTAATCCTGCTGCAGCACCAGCAAGCATAAAGATTCTTATTTCTTCTGGTCTTAGGTTTAATTTTTGGGCTAACGTGGAAGCTAAACCTCCGCCTAGAAGAATGCTTGGTCCTTCAAGTCCAGCACTTCCACCAAAACCTATTGTTAATGCTGCAGCAACAGTTTTACTTAGGGTATCTTTCCAATGTAGAAATCCACTATGGTAATGGTAGGATTCCACTACTTGGTTTGTTCCACAACCACCAGTTTTTGTTGTTGCCATCAACCTTACGATAAGGTAGGCTAAGGTTAAGCCCATCGTTACTGTTAGGATTATCGTGAAAGGTGATATGTTTATGAGTATTTGAAACAATCGTAAGATTCCACTGTAAAAGTTGAACAGAAATAGGATAGCCAAACCTACAAAAAAACCTATCAGAATGGAGAAAAGAACATGGTAGATGGGTGTTGGGGATATTTTTAACTTTAAAGCCATAATTTTACGCCTTCATTAAAATCAACCTAATCTTCGTTGTTGCTATTTAGATATTTAAAATATAGTGTTGTCTCATGGAAAATTTTTGTTAGAGAGCCTTAAATTCTTGGAACCATTTGTAGTACTGTTCTAACATTTCCATGGAGATACTTCTTTTTCTTTTTTCGATTATTTCAAGAAAGTCTTCCATACGGATTGGTCTTGGTTTTGCATTGGGGTTTTCTGCTTCTGGTCCGTCAAAAAATTCTCTTACAACTTTTATTTGGACCGATTGAAATATATCTTTTATATCGCTTCCAGTGTAACCTTCAGTTTTTTTTGCAAGTTCTTCAAAGTTTACGTCTGGGGCTAAGTTTAGGTCTTTTCCGTAGATTTTGAACATTTCAATTCTTGCTTTGTAGTCTGGCGGGGGGATCAGTATTCTTTTTTGGAATCTTCTTATGAAGGGTTCATCTAGAGACCAAGGTTTGTTTGTGGCACCGATTACGTAGAAGTGACTGTTCTTCTTTTTATCGTTTATACTGTCCATTTCTTTGAGGAATTGATTTCTTACTCTTGTTTCTCCTCCCACTTCTTCTCCGTATGTTCTTGTAAGTGAATCTATTTCATCTATAAAGATAATTGAAGGTTTACCGTTTTTAGACGTGTTTCTTGCTTCTTCAAATATTTTTGCGATGTTTTTTTCAGATTCTCCAAGCCATTTGGACATTATTGAAGCTGCATCAACACAGTAAAAGTTTGCATCAATTTCGTTTGCAACAGCAGCAGCCAGTAGAGTTTTACCACAACCCGGTGGACCAAAAAGAAGGATGCCTCTAGGCCAACCTAACGGGAAGAGGTCTGGTCTTTTGGTTGGGTAGATGATGGATTCTTGGATTGCTTTTTTTGCTTCTTCAAGATTTGCAATGTCATCCCATCTTACGTTTGATTTTTCTTTTATAGTTGAAAATTCGATTTTTTCTTCTGGTTTGTGTTGAGGTTCTTTGTTTTCCTGAAGTTCCCGTATTCTTTTTCGGTAGGATTCTACATGTTCCATGTAGATTCGGTTTCTGGGAGTGTTGGGGTAGAGGGAGCATAGTTTTAGGAGAACTTCAACGGCTCTTCGATAGTTTGTGATGGCTAGGTTTTTTGAACCTTGCTTATCAAATTTGACTGCTTCTGTTGCATATTTTACGGCGAATTTTTCCAGTTCTGGGACGGCGCTCATCTTATTTGCTCCCTTCCAACCAACCTTATTGAACTATAATCTTTCCTTTACTTTCAAGTTGAGCTACTGCTTTTTTTACTTCTTCTACAGGTACGTTAAGGAAGGATGCACATTTGTTTAGGTTTAACTCTCCCCCACATTCTTTTATGTAGTTTAGAAGTTTTTCTTCAAGTTCTGGTTCTGTTAGTTGAACATTTTTTTCCGGAAGTTCTTCTACAGTAGTTTCGATTGGAGTACCGGGAGTGGTTAGAGGTTGTTCAAGGGTTTTTTGGGTTGGTTCTGGGGGTAGGGGGAGTTTTGGATAGTTTTCGTTCATTTTTTGTTCAGCTATAGCTGTGGCTTCTTCCAGAACTTTTCTTGCTTCGGCTGAAGCTTCTTCAGGTAATGTTTCTTCTACGGAAGCTTTT
>CAZNLG010000116.1:0-3252 GCA_964573765.1 uncultured Candidatus Bathyarchaeia archaeon
ATATTGTTGGTGTAAAGTTTTACAATGTTGGGTTTCTTTATTTTTTGGGTTGATGTTGTTTCTTCATGGGGTTAGGTTGGTTAGAGAATGTCTAATAGACTATTTGGATGGGGAAACCTTAACCTGGAAGATGTATATAAGACTCTATATTGGTTGCTGTAAAATCAAACAATACGCTTTAACTGCTTCTTTTTAGTATGTGGGATACTAGTAGTATTCCTGTCCAAAACGCTAATATTGTACATATAACCGATATTGTTGCTGTTATTGGTGGTGGAGCTCCAAGTTTAATTGTGGTTTGGAGGCTTCCATAAAGCCCCAGTGTCACACACACAATAAGACAGAACATAGAAATATCTTTTTATGTGGAAAACCAGGTATGGGTTTTAAACTAAACTTTTTCTTAACCTTTTCAAATGTAGGCTCCCTATGTCTAAACTTTAAATGTAAACGTAAACCACACCTAGTCTTAAACCTACAACCACAGTAAGGACAAACACGATTTTTAGAGGTTTCCTCAGCCAACCCAATCCATCCAAAATTTTACATGTTTAGGGTTAAAGCCTATATTCAACTTTTCCACTATAGTCTTCTTAAACATTTGAATATAACGTTTTACGGTTCTGGTAAGTTGTTGTTTGATGTGCTAAATAAAGTTGTTAAACTTTGATTGGTAAAATCTGTTTGGGTTGTTTGCTCGAACCAAGAAGGCTTTCTAAATTTTGTGTAACAATTTTTGCAGTATCCTATTTCTAAGGGTTATTCCATAGAAGAGGTTTCTGCTACAACATAATGCCCTCAAAAATAGAAACAAATCTAAAACTACATAGTGAACTTTTTCTTTATAGTTACAATAGCTCAGACATCCTCTTGCTTTCCCTCGAATTTTATCCTTTAAAAGCCCCTTTCTTATTTTCTCGATGGGATATGATGCTAGCTATTCTGGCTAGCCCAATTTTCGCAAATCCCCGAACCTCTGGGGAATAGTTTAATCTTAGTTTTAATGTGTTAATAATGTCTCTGTTCTTTATCTCGTTTGCTAGGTAATAGGTTGTTTAGGGGGATGTTTATGTTCTAAAAGTTTAGGTTTGTTTTTTCTTTACATTTTTTAGGATACATTCAACGATGGATGTAATGGGGGTTCCTGGGACAAACACTTCTGTTACACCACATTCCTTTTTTAAAAACTCAACATCTTCGATGGGGATTGTTCCACCCACAAGTAAAATTATGTCTTTTCCACCCTTTTCATCCAACATTTTTCTGACTGCTGGAACAAGTACATCATGAGCACCGGAAAGGATACTAAGCCCAACAACATCCACATCTTCTTGAATAGCCATCTCAGCAATTTGTTCGGGAGTGTTCCATAAACCAGCATAGATAACTTCCATTCCAGCTTCAACCAACCCGTGAGCTACAACCTTAGCTCCACGGTCATGACCGTTTAAACCAGGTTTGGCTATCAACACACGGATCTTTCTTTCCTTTTCCATGATTGTTTTCCCTTTACCGTTTAGAATATGGGTTGTTCCTTGTACCTACCAAAAACTTCTTCAAAGGTTTGCATTATTTCACCTAAGGTTACATGAGCCTCAACTGCTTCAAACACTATGGGGAAAAGGTGTTCCCTGTTTTCGGCAGCTTTACGTAATCTGTTAAGGATTTCCCTGACTTTATGGTTATCACGAGACTCTCTAAGCTTTCTTAAAAATTCTCTTCTTTGTTGTTCAAGTTCACGGGGTACCTTTAAAGGTTTAAAATCATATTTTAGGTTTGGAGGTGGAAAACAGTTAACACCTACAACTTCTAATTCACCGTTTTCCATTCTTTTTCTGTATTCGTTGGCTGATTTTGCAAGTTCACGTAGATAATAACCGTTTTCTATACACTTAAGAACCCCACCTTGTCTTTCTATTCGTTCTATCTCTTCCCATGCAAGAGCTTCTATCTCATCGGTAAGTTTTTCAACAAAATAGGAACCTCCCAACGGGTCTATAGTGTTACAAACACCAGTCTCATGGGCGATAACTCTTTGGGTTAGGGTTGCTATTTCAGCAGCCTTATCGGTTGGTAGACATATCGCTTCATCAAAAGAGTTTGTGTGAAGTGATTGGGTACCACCAAGTACAGCTGCAAGAGCTTCTATGGCGGTTCTTGCAATGTTAAGTTCAGGATACATGTAGGTTAAAGACTGACCTGCTGTTTGGGTATGGAACCTAAGCATCCAAGACCTAGGTTTCTTAGCTCCAAACCTTTCCTTCATTATTTTTGCCCACATTCTTCTTGCAGCCCTAAACTTTGCTATTTCTTCAAAAAAATCTATGTGACAACAAAAGAAGAAAGATTGTCGGGGAGCAAAATCATCTACGTTTAAACCAAGTTCAATACATTTTTCCGTGTAGGTTATACCATTTGCAAGCGTCCAAGCTAATTCTTGAACTGCTGTTGCACCTGCTTCACGAATATGGTAACCACTAATACTTATGGGATGCCAGAGGGGTGCGTGTTCTGTACAGAATTTTACTATGTCAACGTTGATATAAAGTGAAGGTTCAGGCGGAAACCTGTAGGATTTTTGTGCAATAAACTCTTTTAACATATCGTTTTGAGTTGTACCACCAACTTCTGTTAGTGGTACACCAGTTTTTTCTGCAACTGCAAAATACATGGATAAAATACAGATTGCTGGAGCGTTAATCGTAAAAGAAGTTGTAACTTTATCAAGGGGAATCCCGTTAAATAAAACTTCCATGTCCGGAAGACAAGAAACAGCAACACCAGCTCTACCCACTTCACCAACAGCTAAAGGACTATCCGAATCATAACCTTCAAGGGTTGGAAAATCAAAAGCCGTACTTAATCCTGTTTCACCATGTCTAATCAAATCCTTCCATCTTTGGTTTGTTTCTTCAGCACTACCATAACCGGAAAACATTCTGATGGTCCAGAGTCGGCCACGGTACATGGTTGGGTATACACCACGTGTAAATGGATATTGACCTGGTTCACCCAAATCTCGGTCATAATTTAAATGCTCAACATCTTTTGGTGTATACAAACGTTTAATGGGTATTCCTGAAAGAGATTTAAATTCAGGTTTACGTTCCAAACCTTTTTTTGCTTTCTCCCTAGACTCCTTTTCTTCTTCTATGACCTTATGCTCAACTTCAACTCTCAACTATTTTCTCCCCAAATTGATTTGACCTAATATTTTAACAATGTAAACCTTAAGCATACCAATATATAAGA
>CAZNLG010000117.1:0-3119 GCA_964573765.1 uncultured Candidatus Bathyarchaeia archaeon
GTATTTACTTCTTTTTGTAAGAAGTTTAATGTTTCAACGGTTAGATTTAAGTATTCACCTATTTTTTCAAGAATTTCATTTGAAAGTTTAAGATAAACTTCAATGTTACCCTTCTCTTTTTCAAGGTCAAGAAGGGTTGAAAATGTTTCGTTTATCTCAAAACGTAACTTATCTAAAGTTTGTTGAATTCCTTCAAATTCTCTTCCAACGTTTTCTATCTCTTCGATGGTTTGGTTTAACCTTATTTTTTTCTTTTCCAACTCTTGATTAAGGAATTCAAGATTTTTTTCAAGTTTTATAACATGAGCCCATGCCAATTCACGTTCAAGATAGTCTTTATGTTGGAGGAGGTTCTTTTTTCTCAGAAACCTTTCCCTTTGTTCTTTCCAATAACCAAGTGTTTGTTCAGCATTGGAAAGAAGAGCTAAAACTGAAGATTCTTCACTAAGAACCTGGTTAAGTCTGTCTTGAGCTTCTAAAATTCTTTGTCTGTAGGTTTGAAAACCAACAGCTTCTTCCAACATCGTAAGTTTTTTGTTGGGAGGAACTATGCTAAATTCTTCAACCATGTTTTGATGCATGATAATTAACATGTTATCCGGGTTGATACCTAAACTTGAGAGAATTCTTACAACTTCAGCCTTAGAAGTTTCCTTATATTCAGTTTCATACCAATAGGTTCCATCTTTTCTTAAATAACGTGAAAGAATAAAAACATCTGAGTTGTAACCGGGGATGGGTCTTCTACCGTTAACGGAAGTATTATCAAAAAGAAGTGTTACCCGTGCAAGGTTTTCTCCCCAACGAACTAGGTCGCTCAACTTTCGAGACCTTTCAGTATAGACTTGACCTAAAGCAACAGAAAGAGCAAGAAGAATGGAAGATTTACCTGAACCATTTGGACCACAGATAACATTAAGTCCTGCTTCAAGCGGTATTCGAGCATATTCATAACTCATAAAATTTTCTAAGATAACTTCTTTAAGGAAAGCTTTTGAAGTGGACTTCTCTTCAACCAGTCTTTTTGGGTGTTCCTTTTCCATTTTTTAGGCTTCCAAACCAAATTAGGGAGTTATCAGCATCAATAGCTAACTTAAAAGTTAAAGATTAAGGTTTCTAAAGTTTTGAAGTAAATTTTAAACTTTGAAAAGGTTAAGCTTAACTAGTCTAAGATAAAAGGGTTTATTCCTACTGTAGTTTTAGTTTATAATTGTTCTAGGTTTTTTAAACATAGTCTTTTAAGTTCACTTTTACAGATTTCCTTCCTTAGTTTGTCCATGAGAATCTTTTTTGAAGCTTCATCAACATTAAACCCAAACTTGTACTGTACATCTAAAAGAATCAGATTTTCTGCCGGAGCTAGGGGTAAATTAAAAACTAAACCTTTTTCCAGTAGATTTTCAACCCTATCAATAGGGATTTCACCCAAACCAACCTTTAAAATTAAACTTACCAGTCTACGCACCAAGTTTCTAACAAAACTTTTTGCTGAGAAAACGAAAAAAACAAAGTCTTCTTTTTTCGTGATCGTCAATTTTTTAAGAGTTCTAGGTTTAAGTTCACCCTTTTTGTTAACATAACTTCCAAAAACAAGTTTTTTTCTCACAGTTTCTGCTGTTTTCTTCATAAACTGAAGATTTTCTCCATGATAAGGGTTAATGTAAACATAGGTTCGTTTTACTGCTTCTTTTCTAGGGTTAAACCCAAGAGAAGTTTCAGTCCAAGCCCAAGCATAAATATCAACAGGAAGAAAAGCGTTAAGTCTTTTAAGTGAGAAGTTTTTGTCAGTGTTAAAAGCTATAGTTTGACCTAAAGCACTAACTCCTTTGTCCGTTCTGGAAGCAGCTTGAAAATGGGCAGTCCTGAAGTCATCTACAAGTCTTGATTTAAGAAGAGCCGAAAGAATTTCTCCAGCTACTGTTCTTCCATTTTTTTGAAGTTGAAAACCTTGAAAATTTTTTCCATCATAGTATAGTTTTACGGCGTAACGTTTCATTCAAACTCTTCCTACTCTCTTGCATGTTTAACGATATGGGTTGCTTCAGAAATTATTAGATATTTAACAGCAACTTCCACAGCATCAGGTGAACCGGGTAAACAAAAGATAGCTTTACCATTTCTTATTCCCGCAATGGCTCTTGTTAAGATTGCAGCGGAACCTATTCTTTCAAAACTAAGCTTTCTCAAGATTTCACCAAATCCAGGTAGTTTTTTCTGAAGAATTCCTTCAACAGTTTCAATTGTAAGGTCTTTTTTTGTAACTCCCGTTCCACCTGTTGTTATTATAACATCGATTTCGTTTGACTTTGTAAACTTAAGAATGTCCTTCTTAATCATGGTAGGGTTGTCAGGAATTAACTTTCTAGCTACAACCCTATGGTTAGATTGAGTTAAAAGTTTAACTATAAGGTCACCAGATTTATCTTGAACTTCCTTTCTTCCAGACTTTTTTAGTTGATATTTAGAAGTACTTATCGTTAAGACTGCAAAATTCAGACTTTTTGGTGCTTTTTCCTTATGCTTTAGGTAAGATTCGTTCATAAACCATCCTTATCCGTAAACTTTAGATGTTTTTAAGCTTAAAAATTATTTTTCGTATCAAATTAAGAGCAAAAATTTGAGTGGTTTTTAGATATGCTCTGTGAACAAAATCTTGTTAGTATAAAATTCAGGAATATGAATTAGAGAATGCTTGATTTTAAAAGGAAGGTAACTTAAGTTTCATAACCAAGTAAACACCCAAGAATCCCAAAAGAAACAAAATCATTCCTCCAATTAAAACCATGGAAGCTAACCGTCTGTTTGAATATTTAACACTTTTACCAGCTAAAAGAGCACCTACAAACCCTAAACCAAAAAGGATCATTGAAAACAAGCTTTCAAGTATAACTTGGTTGCTTAAGTCATATGGGAAATAGAAGAAAACTCTTCTTCCAATGGTTATTAAAGGCGGTGGACTCTCAACTAAATCATACAATCCACCTCCAAGCAAAAAAATAACAAAAGCCAGCAAAACAAAAAGCAAAGTAGAAGATAAAAAGTCAACATACTTTTGTCGGGGGGTGGCTGCTCCAAATTTTCTTTTAAGTTTTAGTTTTTTAGCCTTCTTTTTTGAGGAT
>CAZNLG010000118.1:0-3089 GCA_964573765.1 uncultured Candidatus Bathyarchaeia archaeon
AGGATTAAAAATGCTTGGATTACCGATATAGGCCCAACCCTTAAAGTTGTAAAAATGAGGGTGGTGCTCCGGCCGGGATTTGAACCCGGGTCGAAGGCTCGAGAGGCCTTCATCCTTGACCGGACTAGACTACCGGAGCTGTTGTTGTTTTTTTATAGTTCTTTGGATAGATTGAAAGGTTTTCCTTCCTTCAAAACTTTTTCTGGAATTTTTTCTTTCCATTTTCTTAGGAAAGCTAGGTCTTCTTTTTCGTCCCTAAGTTCTGGTGGTAGACAATGAGGGATTTCTTCGATGATTGGATACCACATTCTACATTGGTCGTTTGGACATACAAGTAACCCTTCAACTATTTCTTCCTTTTCTTCAAAAACATAGAGTTCGAGTGGATGGGATTTACATATAGCACATGCAAGAAAATCCATAAGCCTTCTTTTCATTTGATTTCCCAGAATAAAAGATTCATAAAGCTTTCATAAGAGTTTTTCTTTTAAAGGTTCAACATCAAGAAAAGGGGTTAACCAAAACTGAAAAACCTTGTTAGGTTTTTAAGGGAGAACCTAACCATATCCGGGCTGGAAAACGTAAAGATAGAAGATGTTGAAGGGTTTCTTAACCAACTTAAAGAAAAAGCCGGAAAAATTGAATTTCAGGTTTTTGATGCAGATAAAATTGCTGGGAAGGGTCATGTTGAATTTGCTGTTTTAAATGCTTTAAAAGCTTTTAAGGATGGAAGAAACATTTCAAGAAATTTTCCTGTGGAAGTTATGCTTTATGTATCGGCTCAAAGACAGATAGGAAAAGCCTTTAAAATGGTTGGGTTAACTCCTGAAACAAAAAACATTGTCTTAGTTTTGTTTACTGGTTCAAAAAAGGAAGTTGAAGCTATTTTAAACTATGTACAAAGCATGGTTGGAGGTAACCTAAACAATCAAGTTATGGAAAAGTTCTCAGAAGAAAAAATCGAGAACCTTAAAAAAATTTTTGAAATTTCAAATCTTGAGATTGAAACTCAAAAAACAGGTAAAACAAATCTAAAAGAAGTTATTGAAAAACTGGTCATAGAAAGAGTTGCCTTACTTGCAACTCAAAGCTAGATGTGGGGAAACTACAAAAACACTAAAACTTTTGAAGTTTATTTTACAAGATACGTTACTTTAGATGTCTAGGGTTTTAGAATCCTTCTTTAGCAACGGATAGGATATCTGTTTCTTTTACAACGGACAAACCTGTTATTTTACCTAAAATTTCAATAAGAAGAGTTTTATCAGGATTTTTTAAGTCAACTTTCCTGTCGATCTCCCCGGCAGCAACTTTTACTATTTCCATTCGGTCCATTTCACTATGTCTTTTCTCAACTGAAACTCTGAACTTTTCTTCTAAACCAATTCGATTAGAGAGTTCTTTTGATGCTAACCTAATTTTTTCCAAGTCTGTTTGAACGACTTTTTCGATGGGAACCACCTTTAAAACATAACGAAACTCTTCAGGTCTTTCCTTTAGAAGATTTCTCAACCGCTCCACTGCTTCAAAAGGGTTAAGCTTTGTTTTTGCAACGATTAATCCACGAACAGGAGTTGAATCAACAACAGCTTCCGGGTCACCTATTTCTCTGAGTAGGTACCAAACTTCGGAACACGCATCTTTTTCTAGACCTCTTTTTGTGGAAATTAAAAGGTTAAAATCTTTAATCATTTGTACTCACTTACAAGTAATTATTCTCAGTTCTCTTCAATAAAGCTTAAAATTTCATCTTTGGAGATAGGTCCAACCCTTAAAATTTTTGGTTCTTCCGTGGAGAAGTCTAGAACGGTAGAACTAACACCAAAAAAAGTTTTTCCACCATCAAGAATTAAGTCTACCTTATTTCCCAACTGTTTAGCAGCTTCTTGAGCTGTTGTAGATGGTTTGTTACCACTTAGATTTGCACTTGTACCAACTAGGGTTCCTCCACAAAGTCTAACGATTTGGGAAGCAACAGGATGTTTTGAAACTCTTAATCCTATCAAAGAAGGGTCTCCACCTAAAAATTCTGGAGCTTTCTTCTTACGTTTTAGAACTAGTGTTAAGGGACCAGGCCAATATTTTTTTGCTATTTTTAAGGCTGGTTTAGGGAAGAAAGCCAAATCTAAAGCTTTTTTTAAACTTGAAACAAGTAAAGGAAGGGGTTTAGCTGTTCTTCCTTTAACTTCAAAAACTTTTTTAACTGCTTTCTTGTTGTAGGGGTCACATCCAAGCCCATAAACGGTTTCAGTTGGATAAATAATTAAACCTCCTTTTTTAACAATTTCTACTGCAACTTTAACTTGTTTATCATTGATGGGAACGACCAAACCAGAAGAATCCAAGGTTTAATCTAACAGCATAAACCATAAGGTTATTATAAGAGTTTCCGGTTCAGAAACTTAAGCCTATAGTAGTATCTAGCTCGTTAAGATTTAGGGTGAAAATGATGAGTGAGAATCTTATTCCAAAATCAGAATTTGAAGTCAGAATTAAGAAAACTCAAAAAGAAGCAGAAGAAAGAGGTTTGGATGCTTTGATTATTTTTTCAAGTTTTATTGAAAGGGAAGGAAATGTTGGTTATCTTACCAATTACCATTCAGCTTTTCCACCATGTGCATCGGATATGGAAAGGAAGGGTATAGGATTCTCAAGTTTTATCCTTCCAACAGTTGATGAAGGAGTTTTGATAGTGGATTCAGTAACAGTAGATATGCCTCTTTATGGTGTAAGAGAAGTTAAAAAGGGTTTAAACGTTCTATTAAACCTCATAAAAACATTTGAAGACATGAAACTTGATGGAAAAAATATAGGTCTTGTTGGGACAGATGTTCTTCCCTTTACACATTACAAGTTTTTAAGGGAAAAATTTCCAAAGACAGTTTTTAGAGAAGTGGATGAGATTGTTGAAAAACAAAGAATGGTTAAAAGTGAATCAGAGATAAAGGTTATGGAAAAAGTTGCACAGGTAGCAGACGAAGGCCTAAAAAGGTTTTTTGAGGTAACCCGTGAAGATATGTCTGAATATGAAGTTGCATTAGAAGTTGAAAAAGCATGTTTTGAAGCTGGAGCAGAATATGTTGCAAGAG
>CAZNLG010000119.1:0-3080 GCA_964573765.1 uncultured Candidatus Bathyarchaeia archaeon
TGCTTGGACTCCACACTAAAGATTCGGATATAGATATAGTTGTTTATGGGGAAAACCTTTGTTTTTTAGTTTATCAAGCCCTAAAAAAAATGGTTAAGGAAGAGACTTCGGTTAAACAATATACGGAAAAAGATTTGTTAAGACTTTACAGTTTTAGGGTTAAAGATACCTTCATGTCTTTTAACCAGTTTGTTAAGACTGAAACCAGAAAAGTTCTTCAGGGAAGATTTAGGCAAAGAGAGTATTTTGTTAGACTTGTTAAAGAACCATGGGAAATTGGAGAAAAATACGGAGAAAAATATTATGTTCCTATGGGTTTTGTCGAATTGGAAGCTGAAGTTACTGAAGATAGAGAAGCCATATTTACACCAGTCAGATATCCGTTGAGAAATGTTTCCGTAATGAAGGGGGCTGATGATGTTGACGTTAGAGAAGTTGTTTCTTTTAGGGGACGGTTCTGTGAGCAAGCAAAAAAATTTGAGAAAATCTTTGTGAGAGGAAAACTGGAAAAAGTTTTATCTATTAGGGGGGAGTATTGTAGAGTTCTTGTTGGAGCTAGAAAAGAAGATGTTCTAATCCCGCTTGACTAAGTAGGTTGTTGTATGGTTGGTAAAAATGTTTAGGAAGCTTTTTAAAGATAGGGATTATCTTCTCACGGTTGAAGGTTTATTTTTTTGTGTTGTAGGTTATGTTCATCCATCGGATAGGGTTATTTCTTATCCAAAGTATGTTCCGAAGAAAAAAACGGGTGAAGAAAATATTTACAAAAGAATCCTACCCTTCTATACAATCCAATGTTTAAAGGATGCTTTAAACTATCTTAGAAAAGAATATCCACATTACATTTTTCAAGACGAAACAAGTAACCTCGAGTTTTCTGCGGTTCCGTTACAAAACATAAAAGAACACCTTTGCCCTGAACAAGGTTTTATCAAACTTCTCCATAAGGATAGAAAAGATTCTTTAGAATCAAAAGCGGTAGAAGCTATTTCCACGTTAGCTGAGTGCAGTGGAGTTCGATTAGATTTTTTTGGAATCACTGGTTCAATTTTGCTTGGGATCCATAACCCAAAGTTTTCAGATGTGGACATTATAGTTTACGGTAGAAACAACAGTTTAAAGGTTAAGGAAACGTTGCTAGAGTTTTACAAAAACCAAAAGTCTGATTTTAAAAAGTTTTTTGGTGAGAAACTAAAAAACTGGTGTAGAGATAAGGCTAGACTGTATCCGTTATCCGAAGCAGAAGCAGAAAAACTTTATAGAAGAATCTGGAACAGGGGGATTTACAAGGAAACATTTTTTTCGATTCATCCAACAAGGTTGGATGAAGAAGTTAAAGAAAAATACGGAGAAAAAATTTTTTCTCAAAATGGGTTAATCGAAATTGAAGCTACCGTTAAAAATGTGGAAGAATCCATGTTTATACCTTCAGTTTACGGTGTTGAAGATGTCACTGTCAGGTCTGGTTTAAAAGTTGATGTGGTTGAAGTTGTTTCCTATGAAGGACTTTACGGGGGAATCTTTGAAGAAGATGAAAGAATCGTTGTTAAGGGAGTACTTGAGAAAGTTGAAGAAAGAAAAACTAAGGAATTTTATTGGAGAGTTGTTGTAGGCTCCTTAAAAGCTGAAGGAAAAGATTACATAAAACCAAAAAGTTTTTTTGACGTTTAGGGTTGGGGTATAAGTATATACTGAACATTTTCGGTTTTTAGGGTTTTTAGTTTTTGAATCAAACTTTTTGCCTTATTTACGTTTCCTTTAACGGAAAGGGTTTCTAAACAGTTTTCTTCGTCAAGATGTACATGTAGAGTTGCACTGATGATATCCATGTATTTATGTTGAATTTCTGTCAAAGTATCTGTTAAACCTTTAATGTCATGTTTGTACAGGTAAGTTATTGTTCCAGCACAACTTCCAGTTTTAATTTGATTTAAGATTCGGTAGTCTGCAACAAATTTTTGGATAGCATCACTAATAGCTTTGGAACGTTTCTTATAACCTATTGCATGAGTTGCTTCTTCAAATTCTTTAAAAAGGTTTTCTGGGATGGTTACACTTATTCTTTTAACTTTTTCACCCATGGGGATCTCCCCAAAATATTATCAAAACAATTCTGCTATAAAACAGTAAAGTTTAGCTTGATTGGTTTGTCAATTCAATGTTAAATCTTTTCTTAAATCTTTCCAAAATTCTTATAGTTTTTAGACCAAACAAACCAAGAAAAACAAGGTTTCCAACAGCATGAAAACTATCAAATATAAAACTTCTGGTTTCGGTTAAAAGAAAACTTTCCAACGTAAGAGGGTAGATAAAGAAAAGCCAAAACCATAGGTTCATTATCAACCCAAAACCATAACCCCAAACAAAACCAAAAATCATCAGACTTTTTCTTCCCAGATTTAATCTTTTAAGGATGGCTGCTGAAGAACCTATAAGACCCCAAGCAAACATCTGGTAAGGTGTCCATGGTCCCTGACCCAAAAAGAAATTTGAAACCAACGCCGTAAGAACACCAACCATAAATCCGGCTGTAGGTCCAAAAACATAGCCTACACAGGTTATGAGGTAGGTACATGGTTGAAGGTTAGGTATGGCTGCAAAAGGTATCCGTAAAAGAGCTGAAACCGTACTTAACATAGAGATTAAAGCTATTTCCTTAGAGTTTTTTACCAAAAATCCAAACTCAAAGAAAAAAGCTGCAATTGTAAGGATTATAAGAATAGTTACAGTTAAACCTAGACCAAAAACACTTTTGTTTGGGTTTAAAAAACTTTCAGGATAAAAAATTGGTACTAAAAGAACTAAACTTATGGAGAAGATTAAACTTAAGAACAAAAATCTTCTTTTCTTCATTTTAAAACTCTCAAAAACTCATCAACGGTAAGTAGGTCTGAAGGAAAACCTTGGTTTCCATAACCCTGAACCAAACGGTTTATTTGGGGTGAAAAAAGCAATGCATTAGACAAAACTTTTCTCGTTGAATCATCAACAACAATTCTTCCTTCACTTAAAAGAATAACTCTATCTGCATGTTCTGCCACAATTTCAACATCATGAGTTACAAGGACAACAGTATTCCC
>CAZNLG010000120.1:0-1867 GCA_964573765.1 uncultured Candidatus Bathyarchaeia archaeon
ACCTTAAACATGTTAAAGAACGTTGGGAAGAAAATTTTTATGCTATGTCAACAGCCACCCGTTCTCATGGCAGACTTGTTGTTGTTGAGGACCCAAGTAAGCCTATGAAAGTTCTTTATGACCCTCAGTCAAAAACAGCTTTTCTTTTTAACTTTACCTACTATGGTTGGATTAAATCTTTAGCTTTAAGTGTTGCTGGTGATGTTCTTGAAGATGAACATAACATTTACTCGGTTCATGGGGCCTGTCTTGACTTAGAAGGTCAGGGTTTTTGTTTTATGGGTACAAGTGGTTCAGGTAAAACAACTCATACTTATGGGCTTCTCAGACTTAAAAATATGCGTGTAGTATCTGATGACTGGTTTTTTTCAAGACTTTTTAATGGTGATGTCTTAGCTTACAGCTCAGAAAAGGACTTTTACATTCGGGCTGACCTAGCAAAAATCTGGGATACTTTTAAGTGGCTTGTTAGTAAAGCCGAATTTGACAATGAAGGAAGAGCTATTGTAAATCTTAGGTGGGTTATAGGAAAAGGAAGAATCATGCACATGACAACCTTAAAAAAGGTTTTCATATTAAAAAGAGACCCGGAAGATAAGGAGGTTCATCGAATTCTCGACTCTGAAGAAGCTTTAACCTATGTTGAAACTAACGGTTATTTCAATCCTCATCTTCTTGTAAAAAATGAGTTCAAAAGAAAACTTCGTAACCACTTCTTTTTTGAGCTTTTCAAAAGAACAACGGTTCACCTGATTAATACGGTTAAATCACCCGAAGAAATTCAAACTTTATTAAAAAGTCTCTTAGGTTTAAAATCCTAAAATCTTATTAATGGGTAAACTTTTTCACTAAATGATTCTTCAGGTTTGGGATGAAGGCTATGGAAATTAAAATTTTGGATTTGTCTGAGAATTCGATTAAGTTTATTCTTTCAGGTTGTTCTACAGCTTTTGCTAATGCGATTAGACGTATAGCCATAAGTGAAGTTCCCACAATGGCTATTGAAGATGTTTTCTTTTATGAAAACACTTCTGTTCTGAACGATGAATTTATAGCTCAAAGGTTAGGACTTATCCCACTTAAAACAGACCTAGACACTTATGTTTTACCTGAGAAATGTAAGTGTAAAAGTGAGATGGGTTGTAGTGAATGTAGAGTTACCGGAACATTGGATGTTGAAGCAAAAGACTCAAGTAGAACCGTATATTCTGGTGACCTAAAATTTGAAGACCCAAACATTCGACCCGTCTCCGACAAAATCCCCATAGTAAAACTTGAAGTAGGACAAAAATTAAAACTTGAATTTCATGCAAAACTTGGAACGGGTAAACAGCATTCAAAATGGCAACCTGTTTCCACATGCGTATACAAATACATGCCCATTATAAACATCAACCAAAAAGAATGTGACCTTTGTGGTTCATGTGTTAGGGCTTGTCCCAAAAAAATTTTAACCATGGATAAAGGCAAACTTGAAGTTTTGGATGTGCTTAAATGTACTCTTTGTATGGAATGTGTTAAAGCTTGTCCTAAAAAGCCTCCTGCGATTGAAGTTAAATGGGATAATACAACTTTTATCTTTACGGTTGAATCTACGGGAAGCTTACCTGTGAAAAGAATTTTGCTAGAAGCAGGAGAAATTCTTAAAAATAAGGCTGAAGAAATATCCAAAGAAATAAAAGGTTTAGGGTAAGTTTATTGAAACTTCCAATTCAAAATGTTGAAAGAAAAAATTTGATAAGTTTGCTCAGAAAAAAAGCCAAAGAAAATGATGCAAACATATGGAGAAGGGTAGCTGAATTTCTTGAAAAACCTAGACGAAGAAGAATAGCAGTAAACCTAAGCCGAATAAATAGGTATACAAACA
>CAZNLG010000120.1:1877-2995 GCA_964573765.1 uncultured Candidatus Bathyarchaeia archaeon
GTTTTAGACCATCCTGTAACGGTTGCAGCCTTTGCTTTCTCTGAGAAAGCTAAAGAAAAAATAGAGAAAGCTGGTGGAAAATGTATAAAAATCGAAGAACTTTTAGACCAAAATCCAAAAGGCTCAAACGTTAAAATAATTGTTTAGGGTTTAGTAAAGGGAGACTCTTAACTTTCGACAAGATAGTATCGGTTTAATGTTCACGGAAAGTTTAAATCTAAAACCTTAAATATTATCTTCTTAACTTGTGTACCAGCAACCATAGATAAACGAGAAAATTAAAAGGGTTAAAAATGGCTTCAAAAGTTCCCTACGATGCAACCATCATTGATGCATCTAATTTGATTGTTGGTAGATTGGCTAGTGTGGTTGCTAAAAGACTCCTAAACGGTGAAAAAATAGCTATAGTAAACGCTGAAAAATCAGTTTTTTCAGGACGGAAAGCAAGTAAACTTGAAGAATTTAAAGAGTACCTAAAAATCGTTGGAAGAACAAACCCAAAATACGGTCCAAAACATCCACGTCGACCAGACACTATTCTTAGAAGGGTTATACGTGGGATGCTTCCAATGGATAAAGCTAAGGGAAGAGAAGCATTTAAACGTTTAAGGGTTTACATAGGAGTTCCACCTGATACTCCAAAAAAAGAGTTTCAAACGATAGTTGAAGCTTCAGCTTCAAAACTAAAACATGGTTATGTATACCTAGGCAAAATAGCTGAAGAAATAGGTTGGAAGGGGGTTAAATAATGCCTACAAGAAAACTTGCATTGATAGCTACTGGAAAAAGAAAAACAGCAATAGCTAGAGCGGTAATAAGACCAGGGACGGGTAGAGTTAGGATAAACAAAACTCCTCTAGAAATCTATCAACCAGAAGTTGCAAGATGGAAAGTCATGGAGCCACTTCTACTTGCTGGAGATATCTGGAAACAGGTAGACATAGATGTTGAAGTTAAAGGTGGTGGATTTATGGGTCAAGCTGAGGCTGCAAGAATGGGTATAGCTAGAGGGCTTGTAGAATGGTTTAAGAGTTCTAAACTGAAAAAAATTTTTCTTTCTTATGATAGGTCGATGATCGCAGGTGATGCAAGAAAAAAGGAAATGAAGACTTTTGGTG
>CAZNLG010000121.1:0-2940 GCA_964573765.1 uncultured Candidatus Bathyarchaeia archaeon
GAATTTAACTTTATGGCTACAACAACACCGGGATTTGAGGATATAGCTACAAAAGAAGTTAAGGAACTTTTAAATGTTGAAGTTAAACCTGAAGTTGGAAAAGTCTTTTTTAAGTCAAACATTGAAGCCATGTACAAAACAAATTTGGGTGCAAGATGTCTCCATAAGGTCTTCCTTGTTCTAGGAAAAGGAAAAATTGAAAACTTGGAAGATTTATACTTGAAAACAAGAAAAATAGACTATAAATGGGTGATATCTCCAAACCAGTCTTTTGCTGTTAGGGCTAAAAGACATGGAACTCATTCTTTTACAAGTTTGGAAGTTGCATCTAAAGTTGGACAAGCCATAATCGATAGTTACTTAAGCTCAACTGGAAAAAGATTAAAAGTAAACCTTGACATACCCGATGTAGAATTTTTTGTTTTTGTTAAAGATGAAGATTTTATTCTTGCCTTAAACACGACAGGAGAATCCTTACATAAGAGAGGTTACAGAATTTATCAACATCCAGCATCCCTTAAATCAACCTTAGCCTGTTGTCTTCTAAGGTACGGTGAATGGAACCTATCCGAACCTCTGTTAGACCCAATGTGTGGAAGTGGCACTATACCTATTGAAGCGATGTTGATGGTTAAGAAAAAACCTTTGGATAGTTTTGGACGGGAATTTGCACTTAGAAAACTGAAGTTTTTTGATGAAAATCTGTATGAAAAAACCAGAAAATGTTTTTTTCCTAGTGTTCAAAAAACACCAAAAGTTTGTGGAGTAGAAATCTCTCCAAAACATTTAGAAGGTGCAAAAACAAATGCTTTTTCCGCAGGTGTACTGGATGATGTTAATTTTATTTTGGGGGATGCAACAAAACTTTTGGGTTTTATAGATTTTGAACCGAAAAACATCGTTGTTAATTTACCCTACGGTATAAGGTCTTCAAGAAGAAAAATCTTGGAAAAACTTTATTCAGACTTTTTAAAGTCGGTAAAAGAAGTTGCCTGTCAAACAATGCTTGTAGCTGTGACCAATGCAACAGAAGAATTTAAAAAAGCCTTGAATAAGATAGACTTTCGATTCATCGAAGAAAGAACAGTAATGCATGGAAATCTACCAGTTGGAGTTTTTAAATGTAAAGTTTAACCGTCATCCTTAAATTCGTGAACATTATCCATTTGAATGTTAAACAAAAACATAGGGTAGGTTGAAGTTTCATTGCCAAAAGAAATCAAAGATCCGGAAGAATTTATCAAACTATCGGAAAAGGCTGGTTACTGTTTAGTTAAAAAACTTGAAGACAAAGTTAAACTAAAACTGAGAACAAAGAAATACCTGTACACTCTTAAGGTGGACCATGAGAAGGTAGATGAAATACTCAAAAACGTTAAATGTGAAATAAGGGAAATCTGAACCCCAATTTAACCCTTGAATTTTGGTGACAAAAGATGGTTCAAGTAAACGTGAAGTTTGTCGGTTCTTTAGCTGGTTTGACGGGTAAACAATCAACCGTTCTTCATTTAAACACAGACCAAAAACCAACAATTTTAAGTTTAATTAAGCTACTGGGAGAAAAATTTGGAAAAGAAGTTGAAAAAAGAATTGTCGATTACGGAGATGGAAAACCAAGGTTACGTGTACTTATTCTTAAAAACGATGTAGAAATAAACGTTTTAAAGGGTTTAGATACATTCATAGATGAAAACGACGTTGTCGTTCTGATTCCAGTATCCCATGGAGGATAAAACTAACATTATAAGAACTTTAGACTCGGGTTCGTGTTAATGCATATTTTTGTGTAATATATTTTTGGAATGTTATAACAACTTTTAAACATTCTTTTAATATCGCTTCTTCTAATTCGTTTAATTCACCAGATTTTATTCGGTTGTCAGGTTCTAACCTTGTTACCAACTGGTTTAATTGATGTTTAAGTCTTAGTAAAGACAAAAATTGGTAGGTTTCTTTTAGTTCTTCACCTTCTTTTTCCGGTAAAATTTTCCTATTTATAAGAAAATCAATACGTTCAACAGTACTAACTGCCGTGGATTTAGATTCGAGTAAAAGTGCTTTTACACCGTTTATTATGGGAAAGAGACCCTGCATCTTTATGTCTATACCCTTTTCTCTATCATACTTTAATCTACCAAGAAAACCTATGGGAGGAGATACTGCTGTTGATACTTCAGCAACGGCTCTAACAGCGTTCATGTCAATCTTTTTAAAGACATGAACTTTAAGAGCTTCAACTAAAGCTTCATCCCCATAAATGGCTCTTAAATCCAGGAATAAAACTAGGTTAACTAAATTTTCCTTTTCAGGGTTACTTATCCAAGTGTTAAAGTATTTTTTCCATTCTTCAAGACTTTTTCTCCATTTCTCGTTTGAAGCCATGTAACCCGCTTTACATTTTGGTATACCAATCTCTGCAAGAGAATCGGTAACAGCAACTGCTAACTTTTCAAGAAAAAATTTTCCTTCACTATCCGTTGAATCTTCATAAATAATTGCATTATCCTGGTCTGTACGTAAAACCTGTTCTCTTCTACCACCACTACCTGCTATTATCCAAACATATCTTGGTAGTTTCCCCATACCTTCAGCTTCAAGTTTTTTCTCCATCATCCGTATAACCTTTCGTGTAAACATATCATTTACTTCACTAAAAAGTTCAGCCATCTCATAAAAACCGACCCCATAGTTGAGTAGGGAGACCATGGTTCTTACCATTTGTTCATACATTTTCTTCAACTCTTCCAAACTGTCTGCTTTACTGATTCTTTTTGAAAGAATAGACAAGGAATAAGTTGGCTCCATCGCAACCATAAGGTCTTTAGTTGTAATTACACCTTTCACACGTGTAGCATCATCAACAACAACAAGATGATTTATCATCTTAGAAATTTGAAGAAGATAAGCTTCATGTAACGTGTCATCTTCATTTATGTAGAT
>CAZNLG010000122.1:0-2887 GCA_964573765.1 uncultured Candidatus Bathyarchaeia archaeon
TGTTCTTTTGTAGCTTCAAGTATCGGAACCAAAGCTACATGAACAAAAAGCGTATTGATGAAACCTTCTTCAAGTCTTAACTGTCTTGCTGCTTCAAGAAACGGTAAACCTTCAATGTCTCCGGTGGTTCCTCCAACTTCAATTAAAACTACGTCAGCCTTTGTTTTTTCAGCTACCATACGTATCCTTCTTTTTATTTCATCTGTTATATGGGGAATTATCTGAACACACTTACCTAGATATTCTCCACGCCTCTCCTTTTCGATTACAGAACCATAAATTTGTCCTGTCGTAATATAATGGTCTTTTGTCATCAAAACATCCAGAAACCTTTCATACCAACCTAAATCAAGGTCTGTTTCATTTCCATCTTCAGTTACAAAGACTTCTCCATGCATAAAAGGATTCATCGTGCCAGCATCAACGTTAACGTAAGGGTCGATTTTAATGACAGTGACTTTAAAACCCCTTACTTGGAGCATTTTTCCTATGGAAGATGCGGTTACACCCTTACCAACACTTGAAAGAACTCCGCCTGTAACGAATATGTATTTCGTCAATCGGAAGCCCTTTATAAAATACGTTATTTTTTACTCATATATTTTTATCGTTGAAAGGTTAAACTTAAAGACTCAATCCGGTTTAAGGGTATTAATGGGGAAAAGGAGGAAAACTTGGATTGGAACTTGAGTTAAAATGTAAAATGGTAAGCTGGGATGAAGTTTACAATCTTTGTAAAATCTTAGCTAAAAAAATCGAAGATTCAAACTATCTGCCTGAAACAATCATTGGATTGGCTAGAAGCGGGTTTGTACCTTCACGACTGCTTTCAGATTTTTTAGGGATAACCGACCTTGTTTGTCTTAAAGTTGAACATTGGTTGGATACTACTGGTGAACATAAAGATGAAGCAACAATCCCCTATAAAATACCGTTTAAAGTGGAAAACAAAAAAGTTTTGATTGTTGATGACATCGTAGATACGGGTAAAAGTATGGATACATCAATAAACTACATTAAAAATTTTAAACCAAAAGAACTTAGGTCAGCTGTGATGCAGTATATAGTTACATCTCAACATATTCCGGATTACTATGCTGTAAAGGTAACCGATTGGACATGGTTTGTCTATCCTTGGAACCAAACTGAAGATTTTTGTAACCTAACATTACGATTACTTAAAAAATCAGAAAAAGGTTTAACTCTCAATGAAATCAAGGATGGATTCAAAGAAAAATACGGACTAAACGTAGAAATGGAGACCATAAACGAAATAGTTGATGTTCTAAGAAGAAGAAAAAGGATTACAGTTATTGATGATTTGGTTAAACAGGTTTAATCATTAAATTTTTGCATGTTCCAAAGCTTTACCACAAAGACATTTACGTTCCTTAGGAATCTTTGGTATTATTTCGTTGATCAATTTTTTTACGTTTTCAATGTTTTGACTTAAAGTTTTAGCTAACTCTTCTGCACTTAGGGGTTTTGGATGCCAAACATCATAATCAGTCACAAGCGATATGTTTGCATAACAAATTTCAAGCTCCCTTGCTAAAACAACTTCCGGATATTGAGTCATGTTAATTACTTCCCAACCAAAACTTTTAAACCATTGACTTTCAGCTTTAGTACTAAATCTAGGTCCTTGAATTACAACCACAGTACCTTTATCATGAATTCTTAACCCCAGACTTTCTCCAACCTTTATTATGACTTCTCTTAACTCTGGACAATAAGGTTCACTCATGGAGACATGCGTGGTTACTGGTCCATCATAAAAAGTATCTTCCCTTCCACTTGTTCTATTGACAAATTGGTCACATACAACAAAATCTCCGATTTTTATGTGAGCCTGAAGACTTCCCACAGCACAAGGTGCAATGATTCTTTTTACTCCAAGCTTTTTTAGAGCCCAAATATTTGCTCTGTAGGGAATTTTATGTGGAGGATACTGATGATATCTTCCATGTCTTGGTAGAAAAGCAACTTTTCTTCCTGAAATTTCACCTAAGGCTATCCTGTCTGAAGGTTGACCGTAAGGAGTATCAACTTTTATTTCTTCAGGATTGGACAGCAAAGTATACAATCCTGAACCTCCGATTATGGCTATTTCAGCTTCTTCCAACTTGTTAATCCCCCTTCCAAAAAGAAGTATTTTCGATGAAAACATAAAAACCTATGTTAACTTTTATGGGTAAAACTTAAAAGATAAACAGTTAAAGATTTAGATTTTTTCTATTCTGCGGGTTCTATTATTGTTGTTGTTCCCTTTTCTGTAAATTCTGAATCGGCTAGTTTTACCTTCTTGCCAGAAAACTTTTCATAAATCATCATTGCCATAAAAGCAAATCCACAGGTTAAATCTTTAGGATTTAATATAGGATGAATATGTTTAGCATAGATACATCCATCAATATGCAATCTATACCTATCCAAACTAAGTTTCTCAACTTGAGCATTTTCAACCAAACCAGATTTTTTTAACATGGATATGTAGTTTTCAAAAGCTTCTTCCAAGTTTTTACCCTTAATAAAAGAAATTTTTGCTTCTTCAGAAATTTTCTTCATGGATTCCAAGACAAGATGTGTTAGGTAGGTATAGGGGAGAACACACAAGTTACGTAAGGTTTTTTGGTATGCAAAAAGTTGAAGATGGGATAGAAGTTCAATTTCATTAGTCTCCTTTTTCCCATCCATGCTTATCTATCAACTCCGCTTTTTTAACGATAAGATATCCAGAATATTTTTTCCAAACTTTTTCAACTTCTAAGAATTCTATCCGTTTTTTAAAGAAAGGAGCATCTTTTACAAAAGTTTCTCCTTCTCCCCCTTCAAGAGATAGATGAATACCAAATTTTTTGTTAAGAATTTTTAATTCTTCAATAGC
>CAZNLG010000123.1:0-2779 GCA_964573765.1 uncultured Candidatus Bathyarchaeia archaeon
AAATTAAAATCTATCCACATAAAAATTTAGCTTTTGTTTTTTTAGCTTTATGTAGATTGTAACATTGACGGCCCCTGTATTTACAACCATAACCTACAGAAAAATACACAAACATACCCCTATACAATAAACCATACACACCCTCTTAACCCATATTTTTCCAAAACAGGCCAAAAACATATATTTCAACACGAATATGATAAAAATAAACAAAAACATACATCTTGCCCGGGCTACCAACTTTCACTTTGTTTCTGATAAATTAGCCAAAGTAACTTAACAGACAGGGGATCCTAACCGTGTCTTATAGATGTTGGATACCTATAAGTTCTTCCGTCCATCTTAGTTTTGATTCTTCAACCTTCAATGCTTTTTCTATAGTTTCCAAGATTGTTTCCTTTTCTTCTGGAAGCTTGTACCCTTCATAGCTTTGTCTAAAGATGGGAATATCTCCTTTAAATGATGGGTTGATAAAATGGTCAAAAGTAATTTTGCTTGTAACATTTAACTCCTCAATCATCAACTTTATTTCTAACAAGCATTCATGGGGAGAAAGCAATTTAAATTTACCTTCCTTGTATTCTTCATATAAAGGTGTGTGTGGTAACGGAACAAATGTTCTCATTCTGATGTAATGTGGATTTATCTCATTTAAGACTCGGGCTGTGTTTTTTGCATGTTGTTCAGACATTGATTTTCCGCCAAGTCCTGGCATAACATATTCTGACAACTCTATTCCTGATTCTATAATTTTTCTACCTGCTTCAACCAGTTCTTTTGAAGTTACACCTTTGTTTACCCTTTTTAATAATTCATCATCACCAGTTTCAAGTCCTAGATGTAAACGGGAAAGTCCTGCTTGTTTAAGGTTTTTTAGGTCTTCAATTGTTTTTCTTGTGATAGTTTTTGCTCTTGCATAGGAAGTGATTCTTTCAATCTGTGGAAAAAGAGTTTTTAGATATCGTATCACTTCTATCAAATCTTGAGTTGGAATTATCAGACTATCTGCATCTTGTAGAAAGAC
Organism: uncultured Candidatus Bathyarchaeia archaeon; assembly: GCA_964573765.1. Taxonomy (GTDB): domain Archaea; phylum Thermoproteota; class Bathyarchaeia; order Hecatellales; family Hecatellaceae; genus CAZNLG01. The sequence continues at coordinate 1,025 of CAZNLG010000123.1, forward strand.
CGTTTTTGCACCTGAATAAAACCAATTAAACACATTTATAAAGCTGGGATTGTAACTTAAAGTGGCATCCAGATAAAGTATAGTTTTTCCCAGGTTTCCGTTTATTTTTCCTCCAAATCCAAGTTTTAGAGATATCTCTTTTATTAAGTCACTCATTTTCTTTATGTTGTCTAGGTCTCTTTTGATTTCTTCAACGGTTCTCAATTGAAATTTTTCTCGGTTGTAGGGGGTTCCATAACAAAACGTACAGAGCCTCCAGGGACAGTTTCTTGAAACCCTTATCAGTAAAGAATGACTTCCCCCTTCACTTGGCGGTCTTATAGGACCGATTTCAAAGGAACATTTTCCTAATTCTTCAACAAGGTCAAAGATTTCACGCATTTTTTGTGAATCCTGCACGTCATTCACACCAAAATTTTTGGTTTTACATTTTTTGAGAAAGAAAAAATCTTAAATATTTTGGTCAAAAACGAATGGTGTTTAAAAACGTTTTTAGGGGGTAGAACACCAAGTAAGATTAGCTAAAGTTTTGAGAGGTGATGGTTTATGTGTAGTGAAAAACTTAAGTCTCTTTCAACTGGTTTTACCGAACTTTTGATGCTTGAAGGCTACCCGGTTGCGGTAAAACTTCTCAAGGATGTTAAAGGTTTTGAATCTATAAGAAAACCAGCTAACCGTCTTGCAATCTGTCAGATATTCTCCCAAGCTAGATATGTACATAGAACCATTCTTGCAACCGAGAAAGAAGTAAGTGGATGTTGGGGTGGACTTGTTGTTACAGGTTTAGCAGAAATCCCAAAAGATGTTCAAAGTGGAGAAAGATATGCTGGTTGGACCTTCCAAAACCCCGAAGCAGCCAGAAAGGCTGTAGAAGCATTACCAAAGTTTGATGTTGGAGAGTACAAGGCTGTTTTAGTTTCTCCCTTAGATATTTGTCCAACAGACCCTGATGTTGTCCTTATCTTTGGAAATGCTGCTCGAATGTTGGCTCTCTCAGTGGGTTACCTTTATGATAAGGGAGGGTTGCTTGAGTTTAGTACTGTTGGAATAGCCGGATGTGGTTATGCGGTTGTAACACCGATGAAAACAAAGAAACCAACAGTTATACTTCCATGTAATGGTATGAGGCTTCTGGCTTTACCTAATGACACTGAGTTGGTTTTTAGTCTACCGTTTGAGTTGGCTGAAGAAATTTTAGAAGGGGTAAAGTTTCTAAAGGAAAATGGTGGCCCAAGAATACCAACATTTTGGCAACATATAAACTGGGAACCTCTACCAACAATCTCTTATATAACAAAACCTGAAGGCCCGGGACCCGTCTGGTTAAAGAGAAAACAAACAAAAGGTACGTAAAAGGGATTTAGTCTTTTATTCCACTTCCTTTTTGGTTGGAAACATAGTTGGCTAAGGTTTTTAAGAAGATGGTTATCCATCCAACCTTTGATAGTACGTTTAGACGGAAAAGATTTCCATAGACTTCCGGATGTATGTGTACTTCAAAAACCGTTTGACAAAAAGTTTCATTCTCTAATGACTAAAACAACTAAGGTTAATCTTCTTTTTTTCGGAGAATCTTCCCTACCATAGGGATGGGTGGAAAGGTCTTTCCCATACAAATTTCACATATAAACTTCTAATATGTTTACAACGTTGATTTTTTAATTCTTAAGGCTTAAACCTTGATAAAATTTGAATATTAAGCTTACAGGATAAAAAATAAATATATCTTAAAAACTTTCTGACATAACATTAGGA
>CAZNLG010000124.1:0-2698 GCA_964573765.1 uncultured Candidatus Bathyarchaeia archaeon
GCTACAGTCCGTCAGAAGAACTTGTAAAAGAACTACAAAACTATGTGAAAGAAAGAATAGAACCTTGGAAATATCCAAGAAAAATAGAGTTTGCAAAAGCTGAAGACTTACCGAGAACAGTCACAGGTAAAATCCAAAGAGCAGCCCTAAGAGAGATGGAAAGAAAGAAATATGAAGAAGAAATGAAAAAAGCTGGAGCCACCTAAACTTCGCTAACCCTATATTTTTTTAAACCGAAGAGGAAAGTCTACTAAGAACTCAGTTGTTATGTAGGAATATCTTCCGTTGAGATGGTTGTTTTCCCATTCTTTTGGAGAATTATGATATTTTTTATCCATCCTTTTTCTTCTTCGGGATAGTCTGTTCTATAATGTGAACCTCTACTTTCCTTTCTATGTAAAGCTGCCATGGAAACAACAGACCCTACCTTAATCATGTTCTCAATCTCAAGAAGTCTTACAAGGTCAAAGAAATTCTCTATTCTTACGTTTTTTATTCTCTCCTCTATGGTTTTTAACTCGTTTAGGGCTTCATTTAAACTTTCTTCGTTCCTAACGATTCCAACCTTGTACCACATTGTTTCCCTAAGCTTTTGCTGAACTTCCACCAAACTCTCCTTTCCGGGCTGATTTAAAATCTCTTCTAGTCTTTCAACTTCCACCGAAATTTTTTCTTTCTCAATTTCAACAAGTTCTTCTTCTAAAGCTTTAGAAGCAGCATTTTTTCCGGCAATTCTTCCAAAGATAAAAACCTCTGAGAGAGCGTTTCCTCCCAACCTGTTTGCACCATGGATACCTCCAACAACTTCTCCAGCAGCATACAATCCTTCTAAACCTGTTTGACAAGATTCATCTATTTTTATACCTCCCATGAAAAAGTGGGCTGCAGGAGAAACTTTAACCCGTTCTTTTTTAACAGGAAAACCTCTTTTTGAGAGAACCTGTAAATAATCTTCAACAGCTTTCCTGTTTAAAGTTGTAAGGTCCAACTCGATCAATCCATCCTTTCCATGTCCTTCCAGTATTTCCATCATTAAAATTCTGCTTAACACATCCCTTGTTACTTTTGAAGGGGTTAATCCACGTTTTGCTATCACATCTTCTCCAAGAGAGTTTCTAAGGGTGGCTCCCTGTACAACAAGTTTTTCGTATATGACTAATACACGTACACCTTTCTCAAAAACATAGGTTGGGTAAAATTGAACAAATTCCATACCCACAAGCGGTAAACCCAAATCATATGCAAGAGCATAACCATCCCCAGTCATACCACCAGGATTGTTAGACCTAGCATACATCCATCCTGCTCCACCCGTTGCCAAAACGATGGATTTTGCATTAAAAACATAGATTTTGCCTTCCCTATCAACACCAATAGCTCCGATAACCTTCTTGTCGTTTCTTAAAATTTTTGTAATTAAAACTCTATCCTTAAACTGGACTCCCAAATTTAAAGCATAGTTATACAGAGGTTGAGTTAACCCTCTTCCCATGCCAACCGTGGAAACGGTTCTGGGGTAACTATGTCCTGGAATTGTCATGAGAACAGGTTTTCCGTTTTTCTCGTTAAATTTTACACCAAGCCGTTTAAGGTCCTGAACTAAATTTTTAGCTTCTTCTGTGAAGATTTTGACAAGTTTTGGGTTGTTTACCTGTCTTCCAGCGGTGATGATGTCTCTGGCAAAAATTTCCGGGCTATCCTTCTCATCCCCTAAACATGGAACGTTAAGATATCCTTCAGCTACAACGGTGTTTCCAAAACCAGCTTTAACCTTCGAAACCACAAGAACTTTAAGGTTTGGAGCTGTTTCTTTTGCTTCTATGGCTGCTCTTAAACCAGCTCCACCACCACCAACAACCAGAACATCAACGTTAAAAGTTTCTGGCGACTTAAAATTTGACTTCATGAATGTGTATTTTTTTGTTCACCCTATTTAAGCTTTGACTTTTCGATTACATCCCCTTTCAAATAAACATTTTAAAATTAAGGTTATAGTTTAGTTTTCCCTTAAAATTTACATAGTTCAAGGATTGGTGGGTTGAAAAATTTGATGGAACATTTGTTTAAACCAGGATGGATAGGTGATATGAAACTTAAAAACAGGATAATTATGCCAGCTATTTTTACAAATTTAGCTTCAACCAGTGGAGAAGTAACCACACGTTTGATAGATTTTCTGGTTCAAAGAGCCTTGGGTGATGTAGCCTTAATCATAGTAGAAGGAAGTTATCCCCATCCAAGTGGTAAAGGTTACCCAAACCAACTTGGTATTCATGAAGACAAGTTACTACCAGGATTAAAAAAACTAGTTAACGAAATAAAAAAAGTTGCTGATGTAAAAATAGCAATCCAACTACTTCATATGGGTAAACATTCTCTTCAACCAATTTTTCCTTCCCAGCTAACCATCAAACAAATTGAAGAATTAATTGAAGCTTTTGTTTTAGGTGCAAAAAGAGGCATGGAAGCTGGATTTGATGCTGTTGAAATAATGGGTGGATGTGGTTATCTTATAGGTTCTTTTCTTTCCAAAAACCTAAACCAACGAAAAGATGAGTTTGGATGTGACTTTGAAGGAAGAACAAAATTTCTCAGAGAAGTCATAAGAAACATTCGTTGGGAACTAGGAAAAGAACATCCAATCATCTGTAAGCTAAGTGGAGATGAATTTTTGGAAGGAGCACTCACACTTGAAGAT
>CAZNLG010000125.1:0-2674 GCA_964573765.1 uncultured Candidatus Bathyarchaeia archaeon
GTCATAATCTTAACAGAATTGGAAAAAGCGAACACATGGAAAAAAACTTTGAAAATTAGGGAAGAAATCTACAGGTTTGTTGTGAAAATTGGAGGTACGATTACCGATGAACATGGTTTGGGTATCTATAGGTCACCCTTTGCTAAACTCCAACTAGGGTTTAACCTTGAACTTATGAAGAAAATCAAAAAACAGTTAGACCCAAACAACATAATGAACCCTGGTAAAATGGGGATCCATTAACCTTTGAACCATACTGACGTTAAAACACTTTTAAGAGAAGTTTCACGTTGTATACGTTGTGGATTATGTAAATCTTCATGTCCAATTTTTAGGGTAAGAGAACCAAAATGGGAGAATGCAAGTCCCAGAGGAAAAATGATGCTAACCGAAGCTATACTTAAAGGTAAAGTAAACTTAACAAAAAAAGCTGTTTATGAGTTGTATGCATGTACTCTCTGTAAACGTTGTGAAGAAACATGTCCATGCGACCTTAAAATAAGTGACAGTCTTGAAATCATACGAACAAAACTTGTAAACCTGAAGAAAGGTCCCTTACCAGCCCATAAAAAGCTTGTTCAAAGTATAGAGAGAAACTTTAACCCTTATCATAAACCACACCAGAAACGGTTAAAATGGAGTGAAAAAGGGATAGAAAGACAACCTAACTCAGAAGTTTTTTATTTTGTTGGATGTACTATCTCTTACTATCTTCCAGAAGTAGCAAAATCAACAATCAAAATACTGGAAAAAACAGGTGTAAAGTTTACCGTTGACCCTGAAGAAAAGTGTTGTGGCTCACCGTTGTTAAGAATTGGAGAAATTTCCTTGGCAAAAAAACTTGCAGAACATAATGTAAAACTTATTAAGTCAAGTGGAGTTGAAAAGGTTCTAGTTTCATGTCCTAGATGTTATAAGACGTTAAAGATAGACTATCCCAACCTTCTAGGAAAACCTTTACCATTTAAAGTTTTACATGTGTCGGAGTATTTTAGTAGGCTTGTGGCTGAAAAAAGACTAGAATTTAGAAAACATGTTCCTTTGAAGGTAACTTACCATGATTCATGTTATTTGGGTAGACATTGTGGCATATACTCAGAACCAAGAACTCTTCTCAAAAATGTATTTGGAGTAGAAATAGTTGAGATGAAGAAAAACAAGGAAAAAGCATTGTGTTGTGGGGGTGATGAAAATGTTAAATCTGCTTTTAGTAGCATCTCATCAGCTATGTCTGAAAAAGTTGTTGAAGAAGCTTTAAAAACTGGGGCAGAAGTTTTGGTGGATACTTGTCCTTTTTGTGAATTAAACATATCTGAAAATCTGGAAAAAACAAGCACTAAACTTAAGATTTTAGACTTAACAAAAATTCTTGAAGATGCACTTAATCAAGATAGTTAAGTAGTTCCTTTATGTCTTTAACGATTTTTAGTGGTTTTTCTTTGCTTAAAGATTCATAATCTCCCACACCTGTTAAAACTGCTATGGTAGGGGTTCCTGCTGCTTTTCCCGTTTTAACATCTATTGGTGAATCACCCACATAAAGACATTCTTCCGGTGGAAATCCAAGTTTTTCTGCACATTTTAATAATACGTCTGGAGCTGGTTTGTTACGTGTAACATCTCCTCTTCTGATTACAACCTTAATGAATTTGTCCAGATTGAACTTTCTTAAGACTACTATTACTTCTTCACCCCAAGCAGATGTTGCCACACCAACCGGAATTCCTTTACGTGAAAGTTCTTTAAGTACTTCCAATGTTCCATGGATTGGTTTTGCTTCTTGGATGTAGGTTGGAGTAAAGGTTTCTAAGGCTAATTCTATAGAACGATGAACGAGTTCTTCTCTATGGTCTATGTTTTTTGGAATTAAAACTTCCCAAGGTATTTTTCCTTCACGCATAACTTTGATGATTTCTTCTTTGTTAACGGTAGGTAGACCAAGCTTCATGAATATCCAGTTGATACATTTACAGTAAGCATTGATAGAATCAATTATCGTTCCGTCTAAGTCAAAGATTATGGCTTTTGGTTTAAGTTTTAAATGTTGACTCAAATAAAGTCCCAGGTAAGTTAAATTTCTATTTCTAAAGTTACTTTATCCCCATCTTTAAGGTTAAATTCGTCCCTAAGCTTTACTGGTGCGATCACTTCAAGAATGTTTGTGTAGTAATCCTGTACATGAGGTAGCACGATTACACCTTCAACTTTCCCGTTTACCTTAACCCTAAAACATACAGCCATACAAAAATCTGGAGAAGGTGGAACCAACTCAACTCCGGGATGTTTTCTAAGCTCTTGAAGAAGTTTATTGTATTCTTCACTTTCAATTTTTAAGTTTAAAGTTCCGGGAAAGGGGTCAAAACCAAACTTTTCCTTTAACTGTTTTTTTACCCAATCCAAATCCGTAAAAAATTTAGCTTCGTATCTTCCACTTACAACAGCACCTTCAACTATTTTTTTCTGAACCATTGGACTTACACCCTGATTTAACCTTAATTTTAAAAAGAAAGACAGTTTTTATTTAGTTTTTGGTTTCTAACTTTGATTGTACAATCTATACTTCTTCACGAAAAAATAGTTTGTTTGTTATTTCTTTAAGAGTTCTATGAGCATGGGCATTAAGTTTGGGCCGATTATTGTTCCAAGACTACCCCTTCCACATTCTCTCTCGTTG
>CAZNLG010000126.1:0-2664 GCA_964573765.1 uncultured Candidatus Bathyarchaeia archaeon
GGTTACATTTCACCACGAACATCCTATTGGCGTTTTGTAGAGTTTGGTGTTAAACCTCATCCAATCACACCTAGAAAAAGCAAGGTTCTAAGGTTTTTAGTTGAAGGTAAAGAAGTCTTTACAAAAAGGGTTAATCATCCAGGTTTCTTGGGGAAGTTTTTTATAAAAAAATCAAGAAAAACGGTCAAACAAAGACTTCAACAACTAATTTCTAGGTTGATGAAAAAAGGGTGAAGCTTATTGTACAGGGAAATTGTAGAAAAAATTGTTGAGCTTCTTAAATCAGACCCGGAACTTGTTGAACCTTCAAAGATTAGACGTTACTATTTTGGTTATCCTGTTAAAGTAACAGTTTTCCCCTTTATATCAGTCAGATGGATTGGAGGTCTGGTAACCGTAAAAACAACTAAAAAAAGAAGTTACGAGATAAACATAGAAATTCTGGTTGTAAACCAGTCAGCTGTGGAAGATTTAGCCGAAAAATCCGTCATGGATTTTGCTGAAAAAATCGATGAAGTTTTAAGTAAAAATCCAACCCTTGACGGACTTGTTGATGATAGTCGTCTGGTAAACATAGAGACCGAATGTAAGATTTCAGGTTCTTATGCCATCTCAGGGGTAGCTCTTACCCTAACAGCATTCAAAACAAAACCAGAACACTAAAAAGTTAAACTTAGTTTGTTTTCTTAAGTTTCAGGTTTTGTAAAGTTTACCCGTTTTTGGAGGTGATATTTTTCAGTGATAAGAATAGACTCCATAAACCAAGACCCAACAAATCCAAAAATGGTTATAGTTGAGTTTAGTTACACCATCGAAGATAGGATAGAAAAGTCTGCTTTAACATTGCCTTTAACAGAGACAATTCAGGAAGATGTGAAATTAGCCGTAAAAAATGAAGTGGAAAGAAGAAGATATGCTTCCCTTTTTGAACTGGCTAAAACACTTGAAGGTTTAGAGATCGAGTCTTCTGAAGAGACAACTTTAAAATAAAATGGAGGTGAGAATGTTTGGTTAGGTACATAGGTGTTGGAGAAGAATCAACCTACGGGACACCAGTTTCTCCAACTAGGTATATTGACATCCTAAGAGAAAACCTAGTTTTTAACCGTGGAATAACTCCTGTTGAAACAGTTTATTCAAGAGACATCCGAAAATATGTTGAAGGAAAAGCTTCCGTAACTGGTAGTATAGACTTCACAGTTGAACCTGAAAATGTTGGTGATTTTTTTAAGTGGGTTTTAGGTTCGGTGGAAACTAGCGGAACCGAACCACCATACATTCATGTTTTCAAACCAGCAGAATCCATCAAAAGCTTTACAACGGTTGTTGTGAGTGAACAACTTAAACGAAAAATCAGTGGTTGTTTGATTAATAGACTTGAAATTGAATCGGCTCTTGACATCGTAACAGGTTCCATAGATGTTATTGCAGCCAAAGAAGAAAAGGATACTGAAAGTTACACACCAACAATTTCAAATTTAGCTCCCTTTGTGTTTAAACAGGGAACCTTAACTTTAGGTGGTTCTGACCGTTCATCCTACCTTAGAGCATTAAGATTAAGAATCAACAACAACATTCCAACCGATGACCTTTATGGGTTTGGAAGTCAATATCCCCAAAGAATAGTTTTACGTAGTAGAACCGTGGAATGCGACCTTGAATTATCTTTTGAAGACACAAGTGAATATGATGCCTTTCTAGCTGGAAGTGAAGTTTCATGCAACCTAAAGTTTACCAGTGGAAACTATGAGTTTGAGATAGACCTTCCAAGGATTGTCTACAAAAGTGACGTAGCCCCCCATATCGACCGAAGAGAACCCTTACGTATCACAGCATCATGTCAAGTTCTTTATGATTCCACAAGTGGATATGAAGTGGCATTGAAACTTAAGAACACCATTCCAAACTACTAAAAAAACAACTGTTGGTGTAACCAAAATGACTTTGGAAGAATACCGTAAACTTTTAACAAAAACTTTTACAACGAAGAAAGGTTTAAACGTAAAAGTAAAAGTTTTAACTTCAGCAATTCCATTCATGAAATTGATAAAAAAGTATGGTTTAGAAAATCCTGAAAAGCTGGAACCTGTTGAAGTAGCTGAAAAGACAAACCAGCTTTACCATGAACTTTTTAAGAACTATTTACTTGAACCAAGGATAGACCAAGACATAGGTTTTGATGAGATTTTTGATGAAGACAAACTTGAAATTTTTCAGGCTATCGTTGGTGAATTAACGTTTTTTCGGCTCCAATCCAAGTCAAATAGCCGTTAACTTACTGTTAACTGTTGGTTTTCTATCTGACAGATATGGACAACTACCTTCTACTGTTTTAAGTAAGCCTATCGAAGCTTTAATCTTTGACCTTACCTGTCTAAAAAAATTTAGAGAAACCTTTGAAAGTAAGGATTTTCAAAGTCTTACCAACCAGATTATGACTAAAAGAAGAAACCTTGGCTTAACATTTTAAGGTAAAGTATAGTAAACAACCCTTTAGACTCCAAAATTCGTTTTACGATGAAGTTTAGAAATAACACTTAAATACGTAACTTTAAAGATTCCCTAACAGAGTTCTCATGAAAACTTCCCAACTGGTCTGGGTACTTATCCCCATCCTTCTAATCCTATATTTCTCAGCTGGTTTTATAGCACAAACAGTTACAC
>CAZNLG010000127.1:0-2662 GCA_964573765.1 uncultured Candidatus Bathyarchaeia archaeon
ACTCCAGCCTTTTCAGCCCTACGCTTCCAATCCTCAACCATCCCCAAAGAAGGCAGATAAACGTAAATAGTCCTATCTTTAATGGTCCCAGTCTTACCAAGGTTAGGTTTAGGCATAAACCACCAAGAAAAGAAGGGCCTTATGCAGTGTTTAAAATTTACTGGTAAATTGATGCGGGGGGTGGGATTTGAACCCACGAACCCCTACGGGACAGGGTGTCCTAGGAAATTGTTTCCACCTAAGCCCTGCGCCTTTGACCTGACTTGGCAACCCCCGCTCTGATGGGCCGGAAGGGATTTGAACCCTCGACCTGCGCCGTGTGAGGGCGCCGTCATAGCCATCTAGACCACCGGCCCATATTTTTGAGGAACACTGTTTAAGATTATAAGATTTTTTGGGTAAATTAGCCTTCTAAAAAATTGAGGGTTAACATAAAGTTATCTACGGTTTGTTGGATGTTTGAATGAATGTTAGAGAGATTTTTCTCTTTACCTAAAACTTTCAAATTCTACCCTTAAAGTCATACCCATAATGTTTTTTGCAAACTCTTTTAAGACTTGAATGTTTGCAGGAAGTTTTCGAACATCTTTTCTTGGGATAACTACCTTGGTCTCCGTGGAACCATCGGGAAGCCATATAGTGTTGATGGTTAGGATGGATGCTGGTGCAAAAAGTTCTTCCAAGAAACGTCTAACGTCTTCTGTGTAGGGTAGGATCCTAACTTTTCTTGCTCCTGTTTTTTCAGAGATTTCCCGTATAATTTTACCACCATAACTAAGGATCCGGGAAACATCTTCTTTGTTAACAAGAATAACCAACGTGTTTCCGGATTCTATGGCCTTATGGAAATAAACTGATTGGAGGGCTGGATACTTACTTTCTAGGTCTAAAAGAACTTTAGCCACTTTTAAGTCTAGTTCGGAGACTTCCCCTGACCTAACCTTTTCTTCACATTTTGGACATAGGATTCCACTTTTTAGGTCTACGCCACATATTTTTGTGAGCATTATAGTCATATCTCTTAGAAATAGGTTTGATATTTAGGGTTTGTGGTTGCCAACCTCAAACAAAGTTATTTTTATGGTTAGATATCTATCGTTTGAAAATCTTTTGCAACAAAAATTTCTCCCTTAAATTCCTTAGCAGCCTGCTTCACATATTTATCTTCAAATTTATCGTTTCCGGGAAAAATATGGGTAAGAACAAGTTTTTCAACATTTGCAAGTTTAGCTATTTTCCCTGCTTGAGAAGCTGTGGAATGGTTGGTTAAGACAGCTATATCTTTTTGTTCATCCAGAAATGTAGCTTCATGAATTAAAAGATTACAGTTTGAAACAAACCTTACCAAAGGTTTGTAGAAGGCAGTGTCTCCTGTATAACAGAGACTTTTACTTCCCCTTTGGATACGGTAAGCTATATTTTTTGGTTTATGTTTTGTTAAGAAGGTTTGGATTTCACCAAAATTTTCATTTCCATTTAGTGGGTTAAACTTTAAATTAAAGACCGTAAAATCTTCCGGAGTATTCATCAGCTTCAGAAGCTTTTTTGTAACTTTTTCTATTGTTTTATAACCAGCTATTTCTAAAGGTTCTTTTGTTTCTTCCATTTCTAAAGTCCAAAGAAGTGGAGCTAAATCGCTTATATGGTCTAGATGGTAATGAGTTATCAAAACTTTCCTTAATTTAGCTAGGTCAACATCCGCCATCCTTAGGTTTTTAACGGAACCAGTTCCACAATCAAACAATAAATCTTCATCAACCAAGATACATGAACAACAACGTTTTTTTGTTACGGTAGGTCCACCTGTACCTATAAACGTTACACGCAAAACAAAACCCTCTCTGTTAAACTTCGTTAAAAATTCTGGGACTAATAAGTTTTATACAGCAAATAAAAAGAAAAAATTTTTAGTTTTATTGGAAACCGTTAGTTCCAGCTTACCTTGTTAGGAAGATTTCGATGGTGCTGACGTTTGTGGGAAGTCCGCCTTCTTCTGAAGCTATCTGTTCGGTGCCTACCTTAATATCCTTAATTTTTAGGTCTTGGAGAAAACGTCTACGAACGATTTCAACCACGTCGACGGCACGGGAGATGGCTCTGCCTCTTGCTTTAATGCAGACTTCCGGTTCTGTTTGGAACAATGTTAAGGCTGCTAATACATAGTTCATCACTGGCTTTTTTCCAACTAGGATGCTGTTTGTGCGGGACATTTTTCAGTTTCTCCTTGACAGTTACTGGTTTTCGCTTCGTAACCAGAATTGATGCATTCTAAAGATAAATATGTTACGGTTTGATGAAACTCTTTTAAAGGGATTACCTTAAATCATAAGATTAGATTATAAAGTTAAAGCGGGGTTTCGTGTTTGAACCTGTTTGAATTTGAAGCAAAAAATATAGTTCAGAGATACGGGGTTCCTGTTCCACAGGGGATAATTGCTAAAACTCCCGAAGAAGCGGAAAAAGGGGCAGCCCAATTAGGTAAACCAGTAGTTTTAAAGTCTCAGGTTTTGGTTGCAGGTCGGGGAAAGGCTGGTGGAATACGTTTTGCAACCACACCTGAAGAAGCAAAGAAAGTAGCTTCGGAAATGTTAAACAGTAAAGTTAGGGGTCTTACCGTAAAAAGTCTCCTTGTTGAAGAAAAGCTTGATATAGTCCATGAATT
>CAZNLG010000128.1:0-2657 GCA_964573765.1 uncultured Candidatus Bathyarchaeia archaeon
GACTTATGCTTCTTAACGAACATTCTTTTTCAGTTTTACCTGGATTGAGACGAAAATGTGATGTTGCACGTCATCTCTTGGAACTAACTGGAAGCGACATAATTTTAGAGAAAAGAAGAAAACGTTTAGAAGAATATTTAAAGGTCATGGAAGAAAGATTCCCAGCAAAGAGAAAAAAATCAAAGGTCAATCCTTAAGTTTTGGTGTTTTGGTTTATGGTTAAGTTTCAGATAAAAAAGATTAAGGGAAAAAGCAGGGAAAACTTTGAACAGGCTTGGCTTGAAACAGCCCAACTTCTTAAGCTTAAAGGTAGGTACATTGAATGGTTGGAAGAAAAAGGTAGGTCTCATCCGGTAATCGACCTTGCTCTAAAGTTTAGAGATGTACTACTTTCTCTTGGTTTTGAAGAAATTTTAAATCCAAGTATTCTGGAAGAGACTGAAGTTTTTAAACAATACGGACCTGAAGCACCAGTAATCTTGGATAGATGTTTTTATTTGGCAGGGCTTCCCAGACCTGACTTAGGGTTAAGTAAAGAAACCATTTCAAAAATAAAACAAATAGTACCGGATTTTTCAGAAAACCAAATTGAACAGTTACGTGAAATTTTTAGGTCTTATAAAGAAGGAAAAATCGAGAGTGATAACCTAATCGAAGAAATGATGGTTAACCTTAAAATAAAGCCTGAACATGCAACAGGAATTCTTAGTCTTTTTCCAGATTTTTTAAAGCTAAAACCTGTTCCTTCAAAACTTATCCTAAGGTCTCATATGACTGCTCTTTGGTTTTCTGTTATTTCTAGTCTTCAACGTAAGAAAACTCTTCCAATAAAACTTTTTTCCATAGGTCCAAAATATAGAAGGGAACAAAGACTCGACCCTCTTCATCTTTACGAATCTTTGGTTGCTTCCGTTGTGGTTATGGCTGAAGAAATAAGTTTGGAAGATGGTGTTGAGTTGACAAAAACCATTCTTTCCAAAATTGGATTTGAAGAAGTAAAGTTTGTAGTTAAAGATGCTACAAGTAAGTATTATGCACCCCAAACAGAAATGGAAGTTTTTGTTAGGTCGAAGGGAGAATGGATTGAAGTTGGAGACCAAGGTTTATACTCACCAGTTGCTTTAGCAAACTATGACATTGTATATCCAGTATTTAATGTGGGTTTTGGTGTTGAACGTATTGCCATGATCCTCCAAAACGAAACTGATATTCGAAAAATTTCCTATCCACAATTTTATGAAACCATCGAATATGACGACAAACAATTAGCAGAAATGGTTGAAATTACAGAAAAACCGGAAACCGTTGAAGGTAAAAAAATATTGGAAGCCATCGTTCAAACAGCTCTAACCCATGCTGAAGAAAAAGGACCCTGTCAATTTCTTGCTTACAAAGGTAAAGTTTTGGGGAAAAATGTTGAAGTTTATGTTTACGAATCCGATAAAGATGTTAAGCTTCTTGGACCAGCAGCCCTTAACAAGATTTATGTTTACCAAGGAAATGTTTTAGGTATTCCTGAAAAAGGGTTTGAAGAAGAAAAACTGATTTCTGAAGCTAAAGAAAAAGGTGTTTCAACTGGTATACGTTATCTTGATGCTGTGGCTTCCATGGTTGCTGCTAGGGTTGAACAGATGGTTAGGGAAGGAAAATCTGGAGAGTTGGATATTCGTGTAAGGGTTGCTAAACATCCAAGTGATGTAAACATAAGAATAAAACCTCCTGCTGAAAATTACATCACGAGTAAAAACAAAAGAATAATCGTTAAGGGTCCAACGTTTATAGGTGTAAAAACAAGAATTCTAGATTAGTTTTTAAACAAAGAAGACTCTAACCTAAAAAATTTTAGGTCAGATGATACGGGCTTAATCTTCATCCTTTTTATCCCTTAAGCCCGCCTTACATCATCCCCCCAAAAACCATGAAACTTCAAAAAAATAAAAACCTAACGTTTAAATCTTCACAAAGACCCCCTAAATGTACAAAACAATAAAAGTTAATCTCTAATCTAAGGGGTACCTGTCTTTAACATTTCAATTCTTTTTCTTATTCTTCTTAACTGCTCCTGTAGAAACTCTACCCTTTCCTTCAACATCACTATTTCTAGTTCTTTTATCAACCAGACTGGTTGAGTTTTCATTACAGGACGTTGAACTGTCCACTGGTCAAAATGTTGACTTCTAAAAAATATGTTAGTTTGTTGTGTTGTTTGAGTTCTGATTTTTGGTGTAAAGTTTGGGCATGCAGGTTGGTTTGGGTTTACGGGTATGTTGAAGAATGTGCAAAGATTCCCGTTGAAATGGATACATTCCTTGTGGGTTGGATGTCTTTGGTAGGTTAATCTAATCACCTTTTTAGTTCTTCTATTCTTCTTCTTATGTCGTTTAGTTGTTGTTCCAGTATTCTTGCATGGTCTTCAAGTATTCTTACTTCTTCTTCCTTTGGAATTGTTGGGACACCGAAGGGTGTAAATGGTATGTATGGAGGTAGCCACCAAAAAGTCCATGGAAAACGCCAGTAGTATCTGAACCAGTATCCAAGCCAGTTTGCTATGTAGGGGAACATAAACCAACCAAACCAACCCATGCCGAAGGGCAAGTTGTCTCCCTCCAGTATCCCTAAAAAAATGTGCATAAGCACAAAATAAATCTTTTGCTTAA
>CAZNLG010000129.1:0-2637 GCA_964573765.1 uncultured Candidatus Bathyarchaeia archaeon
GTAATATGGAGTCATTTTTGGCTTCTAAAAATATAAAGAAACATCCTACTTTCTAAAACTTCAAGTTTGATAAAAACTTCCAAAGTTTATCCCCAACATAATGTACGTTTTCAACAACCTTTCCACTCTTTAACATGTTAATTTCCGTCGAAGAATATTTACTTAAACCTACGGCAATAGGTTTCAAATGTTTCTCATCAACAACAACCACAAGAGAGCTCGGTTGGAAATCACCATCGATCCTAACGATTCCGGGTCTCATTACATCCGCCCCCCTACATATGTAGGGTATAGCACCTTGGTCGACAATAACTTTTGGAAGCAACTTCAAAGCTTCGGAAAAATGTAGAGTAGGAAAAATTTTTTCTTCATGCGACTTAACCAGAACTGGTTGTTTGTTTATTAGGTAAATCTCATTTTTCTCAAATTCGATTTTTTCAAATTCTGGTTTTTTAGTGAGTTCATCTTTTAATGCTAACTGAAGTATTTGTGGAAGCCGCTGGTAAACCTTTATAAAATCTTTGGCTTTAATAAAATGTCGTTTTGTCCTACCCATATCTATACTTCTAATTCACTGACAACACTTTTAAATGATAGCTCTCCCTCTTTTTTAAGAGGGAAGAACAAAGGTTGGTTTCGATGCCTGAAGATATGGCTACAAAAATCTTGGAAGAAAGTGTTGGAAAAATTGTTTTAGTAAAACTAAAAGGGGGAAAAAGTATCAGAGGAAAACTTCAGGGTTTTGACCAACATATGAACCTTTTACTCAGTGATGCTGAAGATGTTTCTTCTCCGGATAAAACTGACAAATTAGGGATGATCGTTGTAAGGGGAGATAACGTAATTCTGATCTCTCCACCAAAAACTTAAACTTACATGGTAGAGGTGGAACACAACGGCTATCTCGATGGGGAAGTTTAACAAACCAGTTCATGTGAGATGTAGAAGGTGTGGAAGAAGAGCCTACCATAAAAGTAAGAAAAGATGTGCAGCCTGCGGTTACGGGGAAATAAAAAAACTTAAGAAAAGTTTTAAACGGAAAAGATAATTGGGGTAAAGTTTCTTCTTTCTTGTTCTTGGTTTTTATGAGGTCTCAGGTTAGCAGTAAAAAGGTTTAAACAATAAAGACTATGTAGTAAAGTATAGCCATGGTAAGGTGAAACCATCATGAGTAAAATTGGAAAAACTTTTGACGAATTTAATGTAGGAGAAAAAATAACTTTTCCGTTAGCAACAATCACAGAACATCATATCTTAAGTTGGGCAGCACTTTCAGGAGACTTTAACCCTCTACATTTAAACGCAGAGTTTGCTAAAAAAACACCGTTAGGTCAAAGGTTAGGTGGAAGAGTTCCGTACGGACAAATGATTACATGTTTGATGAGTGGTCCGCTTGGGAGTATGCTTTTGTTTGGTACTGGTGCAGCACTTTTGGATATATCTTTTAAATTTGTAAATCCAGCAGGTATTGGAGACACTTTGTACGAAGAGATTGAAGTTGTTGAAAAGAAACCCAGTAAAAAGTATGAAGGAGGTATTGTGAAGTTTAAGTTAACCTGTAAAAATCAAAAAGAAGAAGAGATAGTTAACGGAACGATGACTTTTCTGGTGCTTAACAAAAAACTGATTCCTCCATATAGATAAACTTAAGGGTTGGTGAAACTTAAAATCGTTAAATGGAAAGTTCTTTGTGATAAGTTTGTTCCTTTAGTGAGGTTGTTAAAGAAATGTTGTTGAACGGTAAAGTTGCGTTGGTAACTGGTTCTGGAGCGGGAATAGGAAAAGCAACTGTTTTAAGGTTTGCCCAGGAAGGTGCAGATGTCGTTGTTAACGATATAAAAGTTGACAAGGCTAACGAAGTAGCGGAAGCTGTTCAAAACTATAATCGGAAAGCTATCGTTGTGAAGGCTGATGTAAGCAGAAGAGAAGATGTTGAAAATCTTTTTAAAACAGTAATGGAAGAATTTGGCAGGTTGGATATTCTTGTAAACAATGCAGGCATCATAAGAGATGCACTGTTTACCAAAATGACGGAAGAAGAATGGGATAGGGTTTTAAACGTTAACCTTAAGGGGGTATTTTACTGTTGTAAGGAAGCGGTAAAAATAATGGAAAAACAAAGATATGGAAGAATCGTGAACGTTAGTTCGTTTTCAGCGGAAATCGGTAACATAGGTCAAGCTAACTATACTTCAGCTAAAGCCGGAGTGGTTGCGCTTACAAGAACCTTAGCAAAAGAGCTGGCAAAATACGGGATAACTGTTAACGCTGTTGCTCCAGGATTTATTGAAACTGACTTAATAAAAACTGTTCCAACAAAAGTTATTGAAAAACTCATTGATGTATACATTCCTATGCGTAGGCTGGGTAAACCTGAAGAAGTAGCAAATGCAATCTTGTTTTTGGCTTCTGATGAAGCAAGTTACATAACTGGACAGGTTTTGTTTGTTGATGGAGGACGAGTTATAGTTTAAAACAATGTCAAGTAAGGCTTAAAACTAAGGAAAACCATCCTATAGTTAGTTTAAACTACCAGAAGATTAAAGAACATTGAATCAGAGTTAGACCATTCAAAAGGGAAGGGGCCGGTAGATCAGCGTGGAATGATCGTCCGCTTGGCATGCGGAAGGTCCCGGG
>CAZNLG010000130.1:0-2618 GCA_964573765.1 uncultured Candidatus Bathyarchaeia archaeon
AGGACAGGGGCCCCCCAAGCCCCTAACCCGGGTTCAAATCCCGGCAGCCGCATCACCTACCAATACTCCTTGAAAATTTTTATTGTTATGTTTCAACAAGACGTGAAACTAGTTTTGTAATGAAAACTTATTAGTTGACAAGAAAATTTTTTCTTTTATGAACCTTTTAGATGAATGTTATGTTAAAGCCGAAGAAGTTCTTTTGAGAAACGTGACAAAATTTGGTTTTAAGGCATCTTTCAAATACTACAATTCTGTTTGGGCTAGAGATGGGGTAATTGCGTGTTTAGGTGCCAATCTAACTGATAATGAAAAGCTTGTTGAAGCTTCAAAAAGAACCATTGAATCTTTAGGTAAGCTTCAATCAGAAACTGGACAAATACCCAACGTTCTTATTCTAAATGAAGAAGGAACTAGGGTGGAAAAAGTAAGTTGGTACGCTGTTGATGCTGTAGCATGGTGGATAATAGGTGTTTGGAACCATTTTTTTACGACACAAGACGAAAATTTTCTCAGAGAAATGTGGCCTAAACTTAAAAAAGCCTATTTTTGGCTTAGATGTCAGCAAAATGATGATTCTGCTCTTCTTTCTTCTTGTGAAGCAGCTGATTGGATGGATTCTTCCATTGCAAGAAGGGGGAAAGTGTTGTACAACAACTGTCTTTGGTTTAAAGCTGTTGAATGTATAAATCAATTGGCTAAAATTTTAGGTGAAACAGAAGTTTACAACCATGAAAGGATAAAAGAAATGATAAATGTGTTTTTCTGGCCTACTGAACGTAGTATCAACATGGTTGCTGATAGTGGTTTTGTTTGGAGAACCGATTGGTATGAAGAATCCATCCATCCGGAAAGGGAACACTACACCAATTTTATTTCTTTTGAGTGGTATGAAGGAAGATGTGATGTGTTAGCAAATGTTTTAACAATAATCTTTAACATTGCAGATAAAGAAAAGAAGAAAAAAATAATCGAATATTTTTACAAGAAAAGGCTTTCCAACCCATACCCAATAAAGGTACTCAACCCTCCTGTATGGGTTTCCAGTTATGCATGGAACCCTAAGATAGATGTTTACCGTCCAAATCAAGTCCATAACATACCTTTTCAGTATCATAATGCAGGTATATGGCCTTATGTAGGTGGTTTTTATGTTCTTGCTTTAACCAAATCCAACGAGAAAAAGAAGGCAAAAACTGAACTTAAAAAACTTGCAGAAGCAAACAAGGTTGGTAAGGAGATGGAATGGGAATTTAATGAGTGGCTTCATGGTAAAACAGGGAAACCTATGGGTGCTGTACTTCAATCATGGAGTGCTGCTGGTTATTTAATTGCATACAAGGCTGTAATGGAAGGGGAAATCGTATTCTAACGTTAAGTTAATCCAGTCTTATTTCTCTTCCCAAGTTAAGTTTTTTTGCTTTCTCATAGACTATTTTCGCCACCACTGCATCTTGAAAAGCTAAACCAACAGATTTGAAGAGGGTTATTTCCCTATCAGAAGTTCTTCCCTTTTTTCTACCCAACACGATTTCTCCCAATTCAGCATAGATAGAATCTTTGGAAATTATTCCTTCCTTCATCGGAATTATTAAATCTCCGGTCTCCCGTAAAGCTGCATCTTTTGAATCCACTACTATTTTTGATTTTTTTATAGTTTTATTGTCAAGTTCTCTGGAGTCAGGTGTGTGGGCTCCAATCGAGTTTATATGTACACCTTCCCTTAACCACTTTCCGTCAAACACTGGTGTCTTAGAAGTTGTGGCGGTAACAACCACATCTGAATTTTCGACGGCTAAACGAGAACTTTCTACAGGGATGATATCTATTCCTAGTTTTTCACCCATCTCTTCAGCAAAAGTTTTTCTATGTTGTGGATTTGGACTGTAAACTTTTACAAGTTTTAAATCTCTAACTTGACTTATTGCTTCTAGTTGAGTTTTTGCTTGTTTTCCACTCCCAATCATCCCCAATGTTTCTACTTCGTTTTTTGCTAGATATTTAGTTGCAACTCCACTAGCCGCCCCGGTTCTTAAGGCTGTTAAATGTTCTACACTGATAAATGCAAGTGGAATACCTGTCGATGGGTCATTGTATACAAGAACACCTGTAATGTTTGGAAGACCATGCTTTATGTTTTTAGGGTAAGATGTAACTATTTTTGTAGTAAGTATTTCCTTTTCTTCCATGTAGACAGGCATCACACCAACCCAACCTTCATTTCTGGGTATGTTTAAAGAAACTCTGACAGGCATCTGCACCCTTCCCAAACTGTATTCTCTAAATCCTTCTTCAACAGCTTCCAACACTTCAACCATACTTACCACAGAATAAACATCCAAATTTGAAAGTAAAAGAACCATAACAAACACCTACATTTACCAAACACAGTAATAAAGTTTAAGTTTAAATAATCTCTTTCAACCTTTTCGAAAATAAAAAATAAAAGTCAGCATCATTATGATTCTAATTGTAAGCCGCCGTGGGGAGCCGCCGTATGTTGAAGGGGGCCAACCCACAACAGGTGAAAGCTCAGCGTGGTGGAGCAGCGGACTCGTACCATACGAGGCTGAAGCTGTTAACCCGTTGGTCGACGGTTCGAGTCCGTCCGGCGGCGC
>CAZNLG010000131.1:0-2561 GCA_964573765.1 uncultured Candidatus Bathyarchaeia archaeon
GTTGAAGACAATAGTATCATCAGCTTCAACATTTTTACCTGAAATCAGTAGGGGTACTGGGTCATCTGTGTGAGCTTTTACGGTACAGGGGGTTGAGTGGTCAGCAGTTACCACGATGATGTTTTCTGTAAGATTGAATTCTCTGAGAAGGTTTGTAAAAAAATGTTTGTCTATAAGTTCGATAACTTTCTTTTTCTTTTCAGGTTCTCCATCATGTCCAGGTTCATCTGGTCCCTTAATATGGATGTATATTCCGTCAAATTGTTCAAGAACGGCTAAAACTTTTTTAGCTCTTAATTGATAGTCGACCTCCAAATTTCCTGTTGTTAAAGGTAGTTCTACTTCTTCCATACCACAGAGAAGGGCTATCCCTTTTTCAACAGGCATCTCAACCATACAACCAAATTTTACACCATAAAGTTCTTTAAAGCTGGGAAATTTTGGAAGAGTATCCCCCGCATCTCTCGTTAAAATAAAGTTTGCAGGAAGCTTACCTTCCTTCTTACGTTTCAGGTTTACCTCGTGTTCTTCCAAGATAGAATGACTTTTTTCCACAAACTCGTTTGTTAACTCAGCAGCCAATCTTGCTTCTTCACTTGGTTCCATGGGTCTACATTTTTCGATTTTTGTTTCAACCTGTGTTTTTGCTATTCCAAGACCTTCCAATGTTCTAGAGTAAGCTGGGTCTATGTTTGTGATTTTTCCTGAGAGTTTACCGTTTTTTCTTCTGATAAGAAGTACAGCTCTATGAGCTATGGTGCTCTTAAAGATAAACTCCGAAGGGGTTGAAGTTAATCTAACATTCTCATTAACCGCTTCAGCAAGTTTTTGAGCTTCTTCGGTTGTTAAGTTTCTTCCAACCCTCCGGTCAATCAATCTTTTACTTTCCCAATCAATGGTGGCAAAGTTACATCTAAGAGCAAGGTCCCCATCCTTCATTTTTAATCCTGCACCACATGCTTCTATGGGTCCTCTTGCTGAATGATATTTAACAGGGTCATAGCCTAGGATACTTATCACAGCAGCATCCGATTCCGGTGCAATCCCCTTCCGAATGGTATACATCAAACCTGTTTTACCGTTTTTTGCTAAAAAATCCATGTTTGGGATTTCAGCAGCTTCAAGTGGAGTTTTACCGCCTAACAGAGGGGAAGGTAAGTCTCCAAGTCCATCTAAAACAACATACAAAAGTTTACTCATCAATTCATCCCCAATCGTTAAGATTTTATTAATAGAAAAAATGTACCAGATAGGTTTTCAAAGTTTCTCTTTGTAGGTTTAATACTAAGGCAAGAATCCTTTGATGAAAAAATCTTTTGTTTGGTCTTAAACTATCAACGGAGATTTTTGAGGTTCAAACACACGAAAAACTTTACCATACTTAAGTAGGTATTTTCCACCAGAATTTCTAAGTTGAACCATCAATTCATTCCAGTTCTGGTCATCTATCCGACCAAACTCTTCAAGTCTATCCATACTTCTAAGTAGACTATGATACTCAACATCCAAAAGTTGCCTATCAACGATAACATAACGAGCTGGAGGATTAAACCTATAATCTATTAATACACGATTTTTCTTCCAAACAAGAGGAAAATCTATTACCATTCAAACTCAAATCCAAAAGGATGTTTGTACATGTTAACTTAACCCTTAAGAAACCTTATAAAGTTATCCCAGCAGGGTCTTCAGTTTAACCCTAACATTTTAAACTAAAAGTCACCACCAAGAAGTTTAACGATCTCTTCATGTAAACATTTAAGCCTTTCAATTGCTGGATGGTTCTCACCAAGTCTTTTCTTAAACTCGTTAAGTGAAGTTTCAAAATCTATGATTTTGTTATGTTTTATTCTTTTATCTGCATAAGCCACTATTTTTTCTTCCAACGTATCCAAAGTAAAATTTTTCTTGGGTAAACCAAGTTTTACAGCTTCTTCGGCAGGTATACCAGCACCAACATGTTTTTCAATAATGTTTACCAAAGATTCCGGTAAACCCAACATTTTTGCTATTTTTCCACCATAATACCCATGTAAAACTGAACGGGTCTTTATCCTTCCAATATCATGTAAAAGAGCACCCACTTCTACAAGGTTTAAGTCAACATCCAAATTTTTTTCAACCATTTTTCTTGCAATTTTGACGGCTAACTCAGTAACAGCCTTAGAATGTTCGATTATTTTCTTTGAACAACCAATTTCAAGAAGAATTTTTTCAGCTTCATCTTTTGTTGGAAATTTATTCATTTTCCAACTCTTCTTTTAGTTCCTTAATCTTTTTCTCCAACATTTCTATTGTTTTTGAATTGTCAAAATGTTGTAAAGGTCCACCACATTTTGGACATCTAAAAATGTTTTCCATAGCTTCTTCAAACGTGTACCTTCCACAATGATTATCGTTACAATAGAAGAAATCATGTTCTTTTTCAAATTCAAGTCTAACCTGTAATTTTTCCAAGATTCTTCTTTTTTGAGCTCTAATTACACTTTTTAACTGGTCTTCTTGAAGACGCCAATAAAAGATAAGCCACCCTGTTTTCTTATCTTGAACACTTTCTGAAG
>CAZNLG010000132.1:0-2516 GCA_964573765.1 uncultured Candidatus Bathyarchaeia archaeon
CTTTTTCGCTTAGATTTCTTATCGTTATAGGTTTTCCTTTATAGTAAACTTGGGTTGGGTCTTCTTCCTCAAACAAGTCGTAAGCCGCTTTTTGTAGAACAGAAATGTCCATAAGTTCTTTCTCATAAAGTTTTAGAAGTTTTAAGGGGAGTGGAGCCAAATTTATACGAAGTTCTTCCAAGTATTTTTTCTGAGATTCTCTCCAACCATGAAAATAGGAAGTTTCTTCAACTTCAGGAAGCACTTTATTTACTACAGCTAAATCAACGTTTATACCATAAAGACTTGTTAACATGTAGGTTCTTTTAGCGTTTGAGATACTAAAAAAGTCTGGATTGGTTACAAGTCTTACGCTTGTGGAATCAAAATCCGTGAGTAAAAGTTTTAAGGATTCCATCTGCTCCAAAACTTTGATCTCTTTTCTTACTAGGTCTCCTTTTGGGGTAGGCATACCTACCACAGGTTTGGCGATGACTGCAAGGTTGGTTAGGGGAGCTAAAGCACTGATAAGTCTTCTGGAAATCCTACCCAACATGTCGGGTACAAAAAGAAGTTTTAAAGCTTCACCTGAAGCTACACTATCCACGATGATAACATCATAGTTTTTTTCTTTCCAGTAACCTTCAATTTTAAGGAGGGAAGCTATACCAGTTACACCTGGAAGATTGGCAACTTCATAAGCCAAAGCTTCATCTAAACCCCTTGCCGATAAGACTGAAGCAAAATACTCCATAAATTCAGAATGATGCTTAGCAACTTCTTCAAACGGATTGACATGTAAAACCCAAAGATTTTTAGAGATTTTTGTTTCCCCAGAGTCTTTTATGGGAGTGTTTAAAGCATCTCTTAGGGTATGGGCAGGGTCGGAAGACATTAAAAGGGTTTTATGACCTAACTCAGCTGATTTTAAAGCAGTCATACATGAGACTACAGTCTTACCTGTGCCTCCCTTACCCGTATAAAGAATTAACCTCAAGATTATCCCTCAAAACTAAACGTTGTTATTAATGGTTGTGGTTACTTTTAACCGTTGGGTTGTCCTATGATTAAATTTAAGTTAAAGCGTTTTTTCTAAGGCTACAGAGTTCTCTCTTTGAATATCAGGTATCCTATAGTATTTTCTCAGAATGTTACCTGAAGCTTCTAAGATTTTGTATCCATGTTTTTGATAAAAAGCTAAAGCCCAATAAGCTAAACTGTAAGTTCCAACTATAAGCTTTTGAACCTTATTTTCAAGTTTGATAAGGTTTTCTAGATGTTTAAGAAGTAAAGTTCCTATCCCCCTTCTTTGATAGTTTGGTTTGATGTATGCATGACGTATCAATGCCACATCATCTACATACTCATAACCCATAACACCAACAATCTCACTCCCAACTTTTGCCACATAAAATTTTATTCGTTTAGCTTCTTCAAGAAACTCTTCAAAAGTCATCTGTGGTTCTTTGTAAACATGAGGTGGAAGTACAGTTCCATATGCTTTAGCAGCTTCATTTATAATTTTCAATACTTCCAAAAACTCTTCTTTTTTGAGTGCATGAATTTTTAAACCTTGATTTTCCATAAAAACTACTCTTCCCTCCTGGAAACTTTAAAATCTAACCGTTGTAAGGGGGAACTTTAATCATTAAAATTTATTTTTTAAGCGTTAATCAAGGTTAGAGCATGTTTGTAAACATTTATATTTGGTGTCATAATTTCATGTGTTATAACACCTTAACCTAAGTGATGTGAACTTAAGAATGAGTAAAACAGATAAAAATTCAAAACCAGTTGTTCTTACGGATTCTGATTTTGATGATTTTGTGAAAAAACATCCCCTAGTTGTAGTAGACTTCTGGGCTCCATGGTGTCCGCCATGTAAAATGGTTGAACCAGCTGTGAATGAGCTTGCTTCTGAGTATGCTGGAAAGGTTATTTTTGGAAAAGTTAACGTTGATGAAAATAGACAGGTACCTTTAAGGTATGGAATTATGGCTATTCCTACATTTTTATTCTTCAAAAATGGAGAACCTGTGGATACGATGGTGGGTGTTCTTCCAAAACTTCAATTTAAACAGATGATAGAAAGAAAACTTCTGGAAACCTAAACCCAGAATTTTTTGATTAAATTCTTTAGGATATGGTAGGTTTACATTTTAGGATTTTTATCAGTTCTTTTAGGGTTAGAGGTTTTTCTTGTAGTTTAAGCCCCAGTAAATTTACAGTTTGTAGTACGATTGGAGGTTTCATGTCTACAAGGGTTATCCCCAACCATCCACCAAGAAAAGCCGATATTGCACGTACAGAATCTTTAGCCCCAAAAACTTTGATAAAAGTTCGATACAGTAAGTAACCCACCAACACATCTATAATCGCCATGTTAAGAACACTAGCACCAAAAGCAGTTATTCCACCATCATGAAAAACAAAACTAAAAAACTTAATCTAACCGTACAGGGAAATTAAATTGAGATCAAACAGGGCCGGTGGCGCAGCTGGAATGCGCGTCGGATTTGCAATCCGAAGGTCGCGGG
>CAZNLG010000133.1:0-2479 GCA_964573765.1 uncultured Candidatus Bathyarchaeia archaeon
GTTTTTATCTAGGTAGTCTCCTTATCAAAAGATAGTTTAAAAAACTCTTTGGTTGTTAGAAGTTGGATTACAGGAGAAATTTAAGTCTTATAAGAGTTTCTCTTGGAACAGTAACCGTTCTAGGTTTAGACTTGGTTACCTTAACAGAAAAACCTACAACTGCTTATCTTCAAACTTTCTATGATGGAAGATGTTCTGCTAACTGTAGATTTTGTGCTCAGGCAAGAGAAGCCACAGCTGATGTTTATCGTGTTGCAAGAGCTCTTTATCCACCATATCCAGTGGACCGGGTTTTTAAAGCCCTTACTGAAGCCTATAAAAAGAAAAAGATAGGAAGAGTTTGTTTTCAAACCGTAAACTATTCTGGTATGCTTGAAGACCTTAAATGGTTAGTTAAAAAAGTTAGGTCAACTTCAAAGATTCCTATTTCAGCTTCTACTCATGCAATTCCAAGACAAGAGTTGGAAGAACTTAAAAATGTAGGAGTTACAACAATGGTTATTCCACTTGATGCTTGCTCAAAAAAAGTTTTTGATGAAGTTAAAGGTGTAAATGCAAAGGGACCCTATCAATGGGAAACCCACTGGAAAGCCTTAGAAGAAGCCCTAAAAATATTCGGTCCCGGGAACGTTGGAACTCACCTCATTCTTGGTATGGGAGAAACAGAATTTGAAGCAACTCAAATTTTTCAAAAACTTTATGAGAAAAAAATTCATTGTGGACTTTTTGCTTTTACACCCATCCATGGTACTTCCATGCAAAACCTTCAAAAACCAGCCGTTGAAGATTACAGGGTTCTACAACTTACCCATTATTTAATCTTTGATGGAAAAATAACTCTTAAAGATGTAGTTTTTGATGAAAAAAAACGTGTGGTTGGATTTAACCTTGAAAAGAAAAAGCTTATTCAAACAATAGAGCTGGGTAAACCATTCCAAACTACAGGTTGTCCAAACTGTAACAGACCTTACGCAACAGAATCTCCAACAGAAGTTTACAACTATCCAAGACCTCTTACTTCACAAGAAATAAGGATAGTGAAAAAACAATTAGCAAAAAGACTGGACTTATCCAAGTGAAAAATGGGTTGGAGAGAATAGATAAGATTTTAAGAAAAGCCGTAAAAGGTTTTGGACTTACCCTTACAGAAGCACTCTTTTTACTCAGAACGGAAGGAAAAGATTTTGATAAGCTTATTCAAGCATCATTTAAGTTTTCAACCAAAAAAACCAGAGGAATCATTCGTTTTTATGAAAAAGCTTTTCCACCTGTTTCCCTTACTGGTTATGAATGTGAACTGGATTGTAACCATTGTAAAAAACATTATCTTATGCACATGACTCCCACCGAAACTCCAACTAAACTTGTAAAGGTTTGTGAAGGTTTCCACAAAAAAGGTATAAAGGGTGTTTTATTAAGTGGTGGAAGTCGAAAAAACGGAGTAGTCCCTCTTGACAGCTTTCTTGATGCAATAAAAACCGTGAAAAAAAGATTTAACATGTTTATCGAAGCTCACACCGGTCCAATAAACCATGAAACTTCAAAGTTGTTGGTGGAAGCTGGTTTAGATGCATTCCTACCTGATGTGGTTGGAGATGAAGAGACCCCCCAAAAAGTTTACGGATTAAATTTAGGACCAAAAACCTATGAAACCATGCTGAAAGGTATGGTTAAAGCCGGAATAAAAAATATCTCACCCCATGTTTGTGTAGGTTTAAATTTTGGTAAGGTTGGAAGTGAAGTTAATGCTTTAAAATTGATTTCAAAGTTTAATCCAACGGTGGTTGTAATAACAGTCTTTATTCCCACCCCCGGAACACCCATGGAAAATGTTCCACCACCCAGACCTGAAGATGTTGCAAAGACCATAGCAATTGCAAACCTGATGTTTCCTAAAACTCCTGTTTCACTTGGATGTGTAAGACCTGGTGGAACCCATCGTGATTTGGTTGATAGGTTAGCTGTTAAGGTTGGTGTTTCAAAAATAGCGGTTCCTTCAAGAAGTGCTTACAAAGAAGCTGAAAGATTAGGTTTAAAAGTAAAGGTTTTTCATCAGAACATGTGTTGTTGTGCTGAAGAAGTTGAAAAAACATTAAAATAGCTTCTATGATCTAGTTGTGTTTTGAAGTCTGAGTTGAAGTGTTATGATGGTTGAAAATTTTGTTTTCCCTGATAAGCTTCTTTATACAACAAAACATGTATGGGTTAAAATTGAAGATGACATAGCTAAAGTTGGTGTTACAAGTTTAGGACAATCTTTGGCTAAGGGAATAGTTCATGTAGATTTGCCAGTTGTTGGACAAAATGTAAAAAGAAACGAAGTTGTAGCTTCATTTGAAACAATCAAAGCTGTTATTAAGGTTCCTTCCCCACTTACGGGGAAAATTGTTGAAGTTAACCTAACCCTACTTGATAACCCTGAAACTATAAACAAGGACCCTTATGGAGAAGGGTGGCTTGTAAAAATGAAAATTTCTGA
>CAZNLG010000134.1:0-2477 GCA_964573765.1 uncultured Candidatus Bathyarchaeia archaeon
GAAAAGTAGGGTTGAGTTGTCTGTTTCAACTTTGAGGATTCTCCATTTACCATTTTTGTAAGGTTTAAGTTTTCTATTGAAGTCATGTTGAAATTTTACCAGTTTAAAGATTGAAGTTATTTTTGTTAAGTCCAGGTTTTCTTCCTGATGCTCAACCGTTTTAGTTTCTCCGGTTTCTTTATTTTCAATGACCATCCGTAGAATCATCTTCTATAGGTATATACCTATAAGCAGGGATAAATAGATAACTAAACACGACTCACTTCCTTTTGCCATTTTTGATATTTTGGACAAAGTTTAGCAAGTTCTTTCACCATACAAATTAAAATATCCGGTTGGGGAACAGGTTTAGGGTTTCCTTCAGCTTCACATTTTCCATCTACCAAGAAGATACAGCTGTCTTGGTCTTTTAAGGTAGATAGATGTTGAAGACAGAAAGCTGTAAGCATGTTTGCAGCTTGCTTGTTAGGATTTAAACCTAAACCTTCACATATCCGCTTATATGCAAGCTTAAGATAGACAGGTGTTGAAACACTAAAGGTTTCTTTCTTTTTTAGATATTCGATTGGGGGTCTACCGACAGGAAGCTTATGAAGATTAGGTTTTCTTCCCAAAAAATTCATCCTCCAAAAATTAACATGTTTTTGTTGAAAGAAATTCGAAATAATTTTTTGATTAGGAAATTAATTTTTCCGTGAGATTTTTGATTAACTAAACTTGAAACTTGTATTTCCTTAAAGTCTAAGTCTAGTCTCTTAAGTAAGTAAATGATGATCATTATTTTAGACCTTCCCTGAGTTAAGTCAGATTAAGGGTCTAAACTTGAAAATTTCCTTCTAATCCACCTAAACCCAGTCTTTCAAAACCGGGTTTAGTGTGTGGAGAAAAACCATAAACTGTTTTCCTAATCAAAAAATCCGAATTAGGAAGAATTTTCTGATAAGAAAATTTTTTAAACATCAAAATGTTAAACCTCCATTCTGTTTATTGTTTCAACGTCTATTCCTTTCTCCATTAATGCGTACAGTCGTTTCTTGTAATTAGTGAATTCTTCCATGGTCATCAAAATCCAGTGTTCTCCTTCCATTGTAGCATGGAAAAGTCTTCCTACTCGTTGGGATTCTTGCCTCCGACTACCGAATAGAAAATCAAATTCTATTACTCGTTGAATAGAAGGTAAACTTATCCCTTCATCTCCTATCCGACTTAAAATTACAAAACCATTCTTGTCTAAGGTTTGCTCTATAAGTTTAAGTCTCTTCTTTGTTTCTCCATAAATGAATTCACCGTTAAATTTTGAAGCTAAAAATTTTCCTTTACCGAGAGAATCACAGTAAACCAATGTTATAGAGTTTTCTTGAAGAAGCTTTTCCAACTCCAAAACTTTCTCATTAAACCCTTTAACAACAACCACCTTAACCTTAGGCTTCTTCACTATTCCCTGTTTCCAGAAATAGTTCCAATCAGCTCCAATCGGATAACCTGTTAATGCAAAGATAAGTTCGGTTCTACCATCTTCCCTGTAAGGTGAACCTGACAAACCTAAGGTATACTTCCGCTTAACAAAAGCAAAAAGACTAAAAACATCCGCTGGAAGGTGATGAACTTCATCAAACACTACCAAACTATACTCTTTTTTTCTGACCCAATCTTTGGAAGCTGATTGATAAGTTACAACTAAATATTCATTTGGGGATACTTCGTTTATCATTTGTTTTATTCGGTTTTCCCATTGTTCTTTAAGTGTAAGGCTTGGAACAACTATAAGTTTTAATCCTTTAATTTTGCTGATGGCGTAAAGTCCAAGAATGCTTTTCCCAGCTCCATAAGGATAAAATACACCGATATGGCTGTAACGTAGAAAGGTATCCCATGCTTTTTTCTGATAATCTCTAAGCTTAAACTTTGCTCTTTCTCCAGAAAATAAATCAGCAGAATCTACTGGTTTAGGTTTGAAGGGTAAAATTCCATCCTTTAGAAGTTGAATGGTTAAACTAAAACGTTGAGAACCTTTAATTTGAAAAGTTGAACCGTTAAGCTGTTTAAAAATAAATTTTCCATAACGTTTCTTAACTTTTTCAATTTCTCCTTTTTCAACCGTTAAAATGGATTTTTCCCAGTCAAATGATAAATCAAATTCCGGTTTTTCGATTCCCAACTCATCTTTTAAGACTTCAGGGATAGGGGTAAGCCAGTCCACGTATTTGTTTACACGAAAAACATTAAAACTTTCAGTTTGAAATTCAAGCCAACCCACTTCTAAAGGAATAAATTTTGGAACAAAAAGTCTCCATTCCCCTTCTTTGTAAGGTATAACAACATAAGGCTTTTTAACAAAACTTAAGACTTCTTCACGTTTAATCTCTTTCCAAAGACTACTGTAAAAATGGGTAGCAAGAAGCTTCTCAAATTCTAACTCGGTTTGTTCAAGCTCTCTTTTAGTTTTCTCTATCTGCTCACGCATCACTCTTAAAGTT
>CAZNLG010000135.1:0-2435 GCA_964573765.1 uncultured Candidatus Bathyarchaeia archaeon
GTTCTATAGTATAATTTCACTGACTTAAAAACTCTAAAAAACTATTTAGGTTAAGCTACCTATAGAGAAAATGTTAATTTTTCTGGAAAGAAGTAAAAAGTTTTTCACAAAACCTAAATTAACAAACTTGGTTTTATCATGCTTTAACAATGTTTGGTGGAAACTTTGATTGGATGTTATCTTTTAGTTCTTTTTCTAAAGGAGAATTGTAAACTTAAAATTGGAAGTTTAGGTTTTCGAGAATTTAAGAAAGGTTACTATGTTTATGTTGGTTCGGCTTTCGGAAAAAACATAAGCATAGAAAAACGTGTGAATAGACATAAAAGATTAGTCTTAGAGAAGACTGGAAAGACAAGATGGCATGTAGATTACCTGTTAATCCATGAGAACGTAAAGCTTGTTAAAGTAATCCCATTTGAGTCTAACAAAAAAATCGAGTGTAAAGTTTCGAGAAAACTTGAAAAAATTGCTGATGACGTGGTAATCGGTTTTGGTTCCACAGACTGTAAAAACAGATGTTTAAGTCATCTTTACTACTTTAAGTTGGATCCAACTAAGACAGTTTTAAAAAAATTGGAGGAACAGGTTAAAAAGGAAGCTGGAGTTTAACTGCTTGCAGGTTTTTCTATGGAAATCTCAATGGTACTTACGTTAGATTTTCTTGATTCTCTTTCAACAACTTCTGTCCCTATCGTAATGTTTTTGATCACTAGGTCTTTTACAAAGGCTCTTTTTAACAGTTCAACGACATCAACAGCCTTACTGATGGCGGTACCTCTTGCTTTGAGGATTACGTTTGTTACTCCTTGATTGAAGAAGGTTACACAGGCTACAACATAGTTCATTACAGGTTTTTTTCCCACCAACACAACATTTGACTTTACTTCTTGTTGTTCAGCCATCTTCATCAACTCCTTCGAAATCTAACCGAAAGGAAGCCAAAACTTTGTCTACAATTCCTCCTGAGAGCTGCTTGTCGCTAGTTTACTTTTTTAGTTCATATGTGACTTAAAAGGTTTTGGGCTGGAAACTTTTTGAGCCTATTTATATATGGGTTTGAAGGTGATTTAGAAGATTGTGGATGGAAGGTGAATAAAGTTAGATTATAGAAAATTAGTTGTGAGTATCCTTCTTCTACTTATCTTAGGTGTGATTTTTGTTTTTCAGGAGATTTTACTTAAGGAACAACCTACACCAAGTGTTGAAATTTTTCCTTTATGGCTTAGTAGAGTAGATTTGATGTGTTTTCTTTTCATAAACCGGAAACTTGCTTTTCCATTTCTTGATTTTTTCTTTGTCTCGATTACCCATGTTGGTTCACTTATTTTTTGGTTGATTGTTGCTGTTTTTCTATGGTTAAAGGGAAGAACTAGGGAAGCATTTATACTTACTTTGGCTTTGGTTTTAGGTTCCCTAACAATTTTACCGATGAGAACTTTCCTACCCAGAGCAAGACCTTTTATGGTTTTAGATGCAAGAATCTTCCGAATTGAAGGAGGTTACAGTTTTCCCAGTGGACATGCAACAAACAGTTTTGTTTCTGCAACTGTACTTGGAAAAAAGATAAGAAAAATCAAACCATTCCTTTACATCCTTGCAGTGGTCGTTGGTTACAGTAGAGTCTATGTAGGGGTACATTGGCCGTTGGATGTTATCGTGGGAGCATTTGTAGGTTGGATTGTTGGATCGTTAACCCTTAATCTTGAAAAAAGACTGTCGGAGTCAAGATTTAGGATATTTGAGGTAAAAAGAATTGGAACCGGGAGCAGGACCTGATACCTTGAGTTCGATGTCCTCCCTTTTTTGAGTATCCCATAGTCGTTCACTTCCTTTTAAAATCTGATGTTTTAATGATAGCCTAGATTTCTATTAATAAAGTTTCTTTAAACGGTTCTGTTAACTAGCGCACGGAGTTTAAACAAAACTTTTCTACCGTAAGCATAAATTAATGGGAAAACACCAGCAAAAATTAGAAATTTTTAAGGTGGTTGAAGAAAAAAAGTTATGGGTAGGAGATTCTGGAAAATTTGCATTCAAAATTTGCTAATTTTTTTGGGCAGGTTCAAACAGCTGGATGGCTTATAATAACCATTATTCTTTTAGCTAATTTTCTTGGACCATTTAGCGGGAACATGATACTTCCCATGTTCAATGTTTTAAAGTTAGAATTTAATGTTGAAGTATTTATGTTAGGACTTTCAGTAGCTGTTTTTATGGTTCCTTTCAGCATAACTCAGCTTTTTTCCGGTGTACTTAGTGACCTTTTTTATGGTAGAAAAAATATCATTGTTGGAGGGTCTATTCTTTCATGTTTAGGTTTTCTTTTAGCTGCTTTTTCCCCAACCATATGGATTTTTTTGGTTGCAAGAGTTATTCAGGGAGTTGGTGCTGCTTTTATAGCACCAATAGCCATGGCAATGGTTGGAGATTTTTTC
>CAZNLG010000136.1:0-2429 GCA_964573765.1 uncultured Candidatus Bathyarchaeia archaeon
TTTTTATTCAATGTTATAGCTAAAGCCGGACAATGAGAAACACATAACCCACATACTTGACATTGTTCCAAGTCAATCTTAACCTTTCCCCTTATTTCAACCGCCATTTGAGGAATTTCATAGGGGCAAACTGTTACACATGTCAGACATGAAATACATTTATCCAAATTAATTTCGGCAGCAGTTCCACAGTTTAAACATCTTGAAGCTTCAAGTACGGCTAAACTCTCCGTAAAACCAACGTTAACTTCCCTAAAACTTGAAACTCTTTCTGGGACGGATAACTTTAATGTGGGGCTTCTCTCCATTTTTTTAATTTTTTCTAAAGTCTTAGGTTCAAGTTTACCGACAACTTCCCATTCATTTTCAGGAAGAAACTTTGTTCCCCTTAAGAAGGCATCGATGGATTTTGCAGCCTTTCTACCGTTTGCCATTGCTTCAACAACTGTAGATGGTCCTAAAACAACATCACCACAAGCAAAAACCCCATGCCTAGAAGTTTGAAGTGTTTCAGGGTCTACAACAAGAGTTTTTTTCTCGGTTAAAGTTATACCGTCTGATGATGTTATGAAGGGAACAGTTGGTCTTTGACCTATTGCAACAATAACAGTGTCAGCTTTAACATCAAACTCAGAACCAGAGATGGGTATGGGTCTACGTCTACCGCTTTCATCGGGTTCACCAGGTTTCATCCGAACAAATCTTACAGCTTTAACCGTTCCATCATTTTTCTTGATTATTTTTGTTGGAGCAACTAGGTAGTTTATCTTAACACCTTCTTCTTCAGCTTCCTTAACTTCTTCCGGGTTTGCTGGCATTTCTACGGCTGTACGACGGTAACAGATAGTTACGTTTTTTACACCCATCCTAAGAGCACATCTAGCTGAATCAATAGCTGTGTTTCCACCACCAATCACAACTGTTTCTTCACCGATTTCAAGTTTTTTACCCATGTTTATGTTTTTAAGAAAGTATAGGGCTGGGAAAACATTTTTAGCATCTTCTCCTTCAATGTTAAGTTTAACTTCTTCATTAGCTCCAGAAGCAATCAAGACAACGTCAAAACCAGAATCTAACAATTCATGTATGGTTAGGTCTTCACCAATCTTACAGTTTGTTTTAACTTCAACTCCAAGCTTAAGTATAGCTTCTATATCCCTGTCCAAAACATCTTTAGGTAACCTGTACTCAGGAATACCAAACCTTAACATTCCACCAAGTTTATCTTCAGCTTCAAAAATTGTAACGTTATGTCCCATTTTAACTAAATCATAAGCCGCAGTTAAACCAGCAGGTCCAGAACCAATTACAGCAATTTTTTTGTTTGTTTTAGGATGGGTAACGATTTCTGATGGAACACTCAGTTTATTTTGGTAGTACCAATCAGCTACAAAACGTTTTAACATTGCTGAAGCTAACGGTTTATCAACATCCCCCCTACGACATTTAAGTTCACAAGGATGAGTACAAACTCTACCACAAACAGAAGGAAGAGGGTTTGTTTCGTATATTAATTTAAAAGCTTCATCAAATTCTCCTTCAGCTATAAGTGAACAGTAACCTTCAACATCCATATGAAGTGGACATGCATCCATACATGGAGGCACAACTTTCTTAACCAACATTTCACTACACCCACTAAGCCACTGCGAACATGAATTAAAGTAATTGTTAATATTCTTAAATTAAACTTGATGGTTTACCAGAAATTTAAAAGTTAAGACTTTGAAAGATTCAGAAACTTTGAAGGATGCAACTTTGATTTTTTGTTACCTATCCGTCCACATGTTTTGGGTATTGTTCTGTTTGGAAGTTAAACTGTATCTAAGGTAAATATATACTGTGGTGGATAAAGGATAGGAGAAAAAAGGTCAAAAATTCATTGAAGGCTATTCTTTGTTTCATACAAAGATAACCAACCTTCCAATACTTTCCTTAATCACTTTTTGGCTAGGATACATCATTTAACCGCTTAAACTAAACTATTTTTTAGTTAAACTTTCTGGTGAATTAACAGTTTTTCTTAGATTCTGAGGAGATTTTGCTAAGTTTTGCTTAGACTTTTCACGAAGCTTTTTAAGTTCACCTTTAATCTCTTCCACAAGTTTACTGATTTCATTTTCCTTTTTTTCCTCTATATCTTCCACCTTGACTACCTTAATATTCCTAAAATTCTTCTTAGTGCTACCTGTTGGAAACGATGGGATGAGTAGTGGCTTTTTCTGGTCAACCTTAAACTCTTTTTCTTCTTCTTTATCCTCCGCTGTAGTTCTTCCTATGGGGAGAGTTAGTTGAGAACGTAGCGTTTGCGGCTGCTTATTTTCCTCAAACTTTTTTCCATCTTCCTTTAAGGATGATGATGGCGAAGTTGTAACTTTGACTTCTTTTTCTTGAAACTCCTCTTTTTTAGGGGTTGTTGTGTCTTTTTT
>CAZNLG010000137.1:0-2377 GCA_964573765.1 uncultured Candidatus Bathyarchaeia archaeon
GTACAATTGTACATTAAAACCTGTTGTTGATTTTTTTATCAATCTTCTAAATTTAAATCAAAACCAGGTTAAAAAACAAACTGAAGAGACTGTTCGTACCTTTAAGACCCAAACCGAAACGATGGTTGAAACCCATAAGGAAGCATGGAACGAGCTTGTTGAAAATGCTGAAGTTTCAAAAGTAAAATGGTCGACCATTCTAGATGAATGGGAAGCAGAAACAGAAGAGCATTTAACAGATTTTAACAACCTTTGGAACATAAAACTAACCGAGACAGAAAACTTAACCAATCAACATCTAAAAAACATCCTTAAAAGTATGGAAGAACAGACAGGTAAACTTAAAAATGAAATTGAACAAACATCAGGTCGGATTGGTTTTGCTGTCAGTTTTCCTTCTGGTGGCGGTTATGCTGTTAGTGGATACACCTTAAAAGAATACATTACAAGTTTAGAGAAAAGCATTCAGATAGCAAAGGAAGCTTATGGTTGGAGTGAAACTCATCCGGCTATCCAAGCCTACCGTGAGAAGATATCCTTGCTGAAAGAAGTTGTACCACTTCAAAAGGGTGGGATTGTTCGTAAAGAAACCTTAGCTTATCTTCATCCACAGGAAGCTGTGATTCCCCTCACGGTTTTAAGGGAAGTAATTCGTGAAACCATCCATGAAAAACCCACAACAATCCACATAACCCAAAACATATCCAGAATAGAAACCCCTGCAGAGGAAATTCGTCTAGCAAAAAGAGTGGGTTTAGCCGTCATAGAAGCTTTAAACCGAAGAAGGGGGCCACTTTAATGACTAAATTTAAGGTTAAAATTGGTGGAATAGAATACCCCTTCAAACATTTAACCTTCACAAAAAACATAGAACCACCAGATGAGTTTCAAATAATCCTACCAAAAATCGAGCAGATAAACTTAGGAGAAAAAATCGAAATTTACCGTGAAGATAAAAAAGTTTTTTGTGGTTTGATTGAAAACAAAAAACTTAGACTAGATGAAGAAGGTGAAAACCTAACTTTAAGTGGTAGAGACCTCAGTCAAAAACTTTTTCACAAAATTACCGGGTCTCAAACATGGATTGAAACCAAAATAAAAACCATCGTTCAAAGCCTAATAACCGAAACAGGAATCTTGGAAGGTGAAATTCAAGACCCATTTCCTGTTTGGCATAAGTGGCTTCAAACCACGGACATAGACTTTAACAACAACACCTTAACAGACACAGAAATAGTTGGTAATGGAAAGGATGCAAAGGTTACCCTTCTCAGAACAGCCGACGAAAATGCTTATATCGAACAAACCTTTACCGAAGACCAATTTTCACCGGGAACATGGGATACACCAACCTTCATTGCTCAAAAAATTCGAATAACCCAAACAGGTAAACATGACATTTGGCTTTGTCTGGGTAGGAACAGTGTTTTTAGTTATTTTGATGTTTGGC
Source organism: uncultured Candidatus Bathyarchaeia archaeon (assembly GCA_964573765.1). Classification (GTDB taxonomy): domain Archaea; phylum Thermoproteota; class Bathyarchaeia; order Hecatellales; family Hecatellaceae; genus CAZNLG01. The sequence continues at coordinate 1,451 of CAZNLG010000137.1, forward strand.
TTGTAAATGATGATGGAAACGGAAACCCCGACATGGACAACATCATCCAACATAACATTTTAGGCGGATATGGTTTTTGGGCTAATACACCAGACCATGTTTGGAAAAAAGTCGTTTAGAGTGTTGAATTAACTGCTAACATCAACTATTGGATAGTTTTTCGTTGGAACTATGAACAGTCAAACGACCCTACATGGTATTGTTGGCCTTGGGGTGCAAAAGAACGTTTAACTGACTATTACACGGATGGATTAGCTAAACATGGTTCTGACGGTTTAAATTGGAATGTTTACACCAACAACAGTGACCTAGCCTTTAAAGTATACCTTTGTGCCACGTACCAGACAAATGGAAACATGGTTTCAACACTTATCCAACCCATAAACTTTGTAGGCTGGCTTCAACTTGATGCAAATTTCCAGTTACATGGACAAACAATCACATTTGATATCTTAGACCAAAACAACAATGTTTTAGTTTCAGGGATAAATCCCAACCAACTTCCCTACGACCTCTCCAACCTTACTGAGACTGCTATAAAGGTTAGAGTTAATCTTTCAACAAATGACCCAAATGTTAGTCCAGAACTTTTAGATTGGACTGTAACTTTTCATGCAGACTATGTTGATTTTACAGTTGACAACGAATATTGTTTTGATGCTTTGAAAAGACTTTCAGAAGTCTTAGGATGTGAATGGTGGGTAGATGGTGAAGGTAAACTCTACTTTAAACAGTCAAGAGGAAACGATTTCTCAAACATTGTATGTTTACAGGTTGGAAAAGACCTCTTAATTGTTGACCGTAACCTTGAAATTTCTAAACTCACAAACAAAGTTAAAGTAATAGGTGCAGGTGAAGGTTCAGACCGGGTCGAAGTTGAAGAACAAGACTTAGATTCCATACATCAGTATGGTTTAAGAGAATCAG
>CAZNLG010000138.1:0-2374 GCA_964573765.1 uncultured Candidatus Bathyarchaeia archaeon
TGTCATTTTCTACCCCAACCTTAAAAATTTTAACAATACAATTTGACTAACAACTACATTAATTAGATTAATAAATAATTTAGGGAGTTTGTACAATTGTAGTATGGTGAAAAATCTTGAAAATAAAGGTTCTTGGTATATGTGGAAGCCCCTTCCTTAAAGGAAACACGGAACGTTTGTTGGAAGAAGCCTTAAAAGGTGCCGAGATGGTTGGTGCAGAAACAGAATTGATACCGCTTGCAGATAAAAGAATCGAAGACTGTAAACAAGACAACTGGTGTATGAACAATTCTCGAGAAGGAAAATACTGTAGTATTGAAGATGATATGGTTGAAATCTACCCAAAAGTCTTGGATGCAGATGCTTTGATACTTGCTTCCCCAACCTACATAACAAGAATGACTCCGTTAATGGCAAAGTTTTTGGATAGACTACGTACCTTTGCATGGGGAAACTGTCGTGGTTTATTAAGAAACAAAGTTGGAGCAGCTGTAGCTGTTGCTTGGCATAGGTATGGTGGTGTAGAAACAACTTTGATGAGTATGGTTCAAGCATTCCTCCTGTTTGAAATGGTTATAGCTAGTGTCCATCATTCTGGTGCTTATTATGGTGCAGGAGGAGTTTCAAGTTTAAGAGGTTCAGGAGAATTTGACCCAAAGGATAAACTTCAAATATTAAAAGATGATGTGGGTATGAGGGCTGCACGTGACATAGGAATACGAACAGTTGAACTAGCTAGGATAGTTAAAGCCGGAACAGAGGTTCTTATCCAACGTGCACTTGCAGACCCAAAAGAAAAGTCACCTTACCTGTTTAAGATAGGTCCAATAGCTCGAAAACGTTTCGGTATCGAAAGGTTACCCAAAGAAGGGTACATAGTCGAGTAAAAATTAAAACACAAACTTCCAACAATTTTTCAACTACCTATTTGTCTGTAAAAAATATAAAAAATCTAAAAACAAATAAAATAAATATACAAGATTCCATCAAAACCTAGATTAGAGAACCCAAGAATAGGGAGGAAAACAATCATGGTGGATATTCCTCAAGAATACCTGCCACCAAAAGAATACATGCCGGACAATTTTTATGCCTTACCTGAACTTCATTATCCACTCAAACTAAACCTGGGAAAAATCCTCTTGGATGACAACGCAGAAAAAAGAGGTGACAAGGTAGCTATCCTGTTCAAAGACAAAAGAATAACCTACAAACAACTCAAGGAAAGGGTTAACAAACTTGCAAATGCACTAAAAAGTCTTGGAGTTGAAGATAACGACAGAGTAATGATTAGAATGCCCAACAGACCTGAATGGATCGAAAGTAACTTTGCCTGCTGGAAAATTGGTGCCATACCCGTATTAACAAACCATCTACTTAGAGCTGAAACCATCTCCTACATAGCAAACGATTCAGAAGCAAAAGTTATGATCGTGGGTTCAGAATGGTTAAAAGATGTTGAAGAAGCTAAACCTAAGATGAACTTCTTAAAGGAAATAGTGGTTGTTGGTGAAGAAGTTAAGAAAGAATACCATTCCTACGAAGAAATCATAAAAGACCAGTCAACAGACTTTCCAACCTTTGATTTTAGTAGAGACCATTTTGGAAGACTTATCTATACATCGGGTACGACCGGGCTTCCAAAAGGAGTTCTTAAAACCTACAGAGAGATTCTTAGTGGAGCAGATACCCATGGAAGATACATTCTTGAGTTAAGTGAAAAAGATGTAATTGGAGGTCATCCATACTTTAGTTTTGCCTTTGGTTCTGTTAACTTTACCCAGTATCCATGGCGTTTTGGGGCTTCCCTTTCCATTATAGAAAGATTTACCCCTGAAGATATGTTCAAAACAATAGAAGACCATAAGATTACCGTTCTTTGTTGTGTACCTACAGCTTTTAGGATGATGCTTACAGTAAAAGATGCAGAGAAAAAATACGACCTAAGTTCCCTTAGAATATGTCAAAGTGCGGGAGAATGGCTTCCTCCATCTACAATTATAGAATGGAAAAAAAGATTTGGTGTTGAAATCATAGATTCCCTAGGTTCTTCAGAGTTAAACTACTGGATTTCAACACGAAAAGGAAACCCTGAAAACAAGATCGGCTCAACAGGTCTTCCTGTACCTGGTTATGAGTTAAAAATCGTGGATGAAGAATGGAAGGAAGTCCCACGTGGAACACCAGGATACCTAATAATTCGAGGACCCGTTGGTAACACCTATTGGAGAAAACCTGAAAAACAAATGAAAGCTGTAAAGGATGGGTGGAGTCTTACGGACCTTATGTTTATTCAAGATGAAGATGGATATTTCTGGTATCAAAGTAGAGTTGATGACATGGTTGTTTCCGCAGGACACAAAATACCTGGTGG
>CAZNLG010000139.1:0-2356 GCA_964573765.1 uncultured Candidatus Bathyarchaeia archaeon
GTTTGATAGATGAATCTTTTTAAAGTTAACTTTCTTTTTGGTTGAAGATAAGCTTATGGGTACCCTTGGGTTTTATTGTTTTCTGGTTATATGTCAAAATGCTTTTTAAGCTTAAAATTTCCAAAAGTTTAAAGAAACAATCTATTTAAACCAAAATTTTTAATATGAAGTTTTCAAGTTACTAATTGTTAGTAGGTGGGAAAAGAAACTGAGAGTTGGTATCATAGGTATAGGGCAGGCTGGTGGAAGGATTGCAGACCTTCTTCTCCACCAAGCCTTAGTTTTTAAAAGGGTTAAAGAAGAAGTAATTCCTTCCTGTATTGCAATTAACACTGCTAAATCTGATTTAATGGGTTTAAAGGTAATACCTAAAAAGAACAGAATTTTAGTTGGACAAACCGTGACAAAAGGGCATGGTGTTGGTTTAGATAGGGAGTTGGGGAAGAAAGTCATAAGTGAAGAATTTGGGAAAATTAAACGTACAATTGGTAGTATGGGTACCTACCATATAGATGCCTTTTTGGTTATTGCAGGTTTGGGTGGAGGTACAGGGTCCAGTGGTGCTCCGGTTGTTGTTGAAGGATTAAAAAGTGTTTATTCAGAACCTGTTTATGCTTTGGGGATTCTACCAAGTGATGATGAAGGAATGTTGATGAAAGCTAATGCCAAGGAGAGTGTTCAAGAGTTAAGTGAGTTGGCTGATGGTTTGATTCTTTTTGACAACAATCTATGGAGGGTTGAAGGTTTACCTTTGAAGGAAAGTTACAACATTATGAACCATGAACTGGTTAAACCTTTCCCCTACCTACTGGAAGCCGGGGAAACTGTTGGAAGAATGGTTGGTGTAAAGGTTGTTGATGCTTCAGATATAATTAAAACTTTAACTGGTTACACGGTGATGGGTTGGTCTGAAGTAAAGGTTCAACGTAGACTTTTCTCTTTCTTAAGGAAAAGAACTTCCATCGACCAACTTAGTCCTGCTACCATGTGTCAGATGAGTCTTGTTGATGCATCCATCAGATTAACAGCTGAATGTGAGTTGAGAAGTGTAAAAAAAGCATTGTTTTTACTTGCTGGACCTCCAAGTGAATTAAGTAGGGAAGGTATTGAAAGAGCAAGAAGTTGGCTTCAACAGATTGTTGGTGATGCTGAAGTTAGAGGTGGAGATTTCCCGATTCCGGGTACAAATAAGATAACCGGAATTTTGTTACTTTCAGGGATAGACCTAGAGAACATACCTAGGCTAAAGAAGCTTATGGGTAAAACTACTTCTGAAGAAAAAGCCTAAAATTTTCTGTTCTAGGGTAACTTATATCTTTTTGTTGTTTCTTTTGCTATGACGTAACATATTAAGGCGGCAATCCATAGGATTATGGAAGATATCGGTGCATTTGGGTCTATGCTAAAGTATCCTATCAGGTTTGGTTTGTTTGTTTGGTAGGGTAGTAAGGTTAAGATGCCTAAGATTATGAGGATCCAAATGGGTATCCACCAGTATTTTTTTATCTTTACCAACACTTGTTCACCAACAATTTTTATCTTTATTGTAAGATTAAATATTTAAAATTGTTCACAATTTTGTTTTGGCTTTAGCTTATTTTACAACGATTCTTCTAACTATGGTTACTACTGCAAATGTTGAGAATACTGCGGCTATGATGGAAAGAACAACCGCAATGATTATGAGGGTTTCAATCAAGGTTAAGCTTTCTTTGATGGTTGCTAACTCTGTTTTTATGGTTTCTAAAGGTCCAACATAGAAGACAACTCTTGAATCTTCACCTATGTTTCCGGCTTTATCTGTTGCTATTGCTTTTATTACATTATGGCCTGTGGTTAAAAGTAAGACTTCTGTTTCCCATGTTAATGTTTTAGAGTTTACAGGTACTTTTATAGGGGTTAAACCGGGAACTAAAAGTTCAACTTCAGGTACTGGTTCACTTATGGTTCCTTTGATAGTTATTGTTGCTTCTTCGGTTTTGGCCGGGATTTCGGTGATCATTACTTTTGGAGGGGTTGTATCTACACTGAAAATCTTTGTTGTTTCAACAAAATTTCCAGCTATGTCTCTAACTTGGATTTTCATGGTTGCAGGTCCTTCAAAATCTGGTTTGATGTTGTAGGTACCAATCCATGTTGTATTGTTTACCTTGGTTATTTCTGCTGTTTCTGGGGAAGCTCCCGCTTGGGTTATGGTGATAGTTACACTACTTAAATTTTCGTTGGATACCACGGTTATCTCCATTGTTTCTTCTTTGTAAACTGTTTTGTTTGGTTCAACGGATATGGTTAAGATGGGTGGTGTTACATCTACTTTGATTGTTGTTTCAACCCATCCTTTTTCATATGCTTTTAT
>CAZNLG010000140.1:0-2282 GCA_964573765.1 uncultured Candidatus Bathyarchaeia archaeon
GTGGGATGTTAAACCTAAGAAAAAGACAGGCCCAGCTCTTCATGTAACTCTGTACCAATGTAACCAGTGTAACAAAAAGTTTAGGGAAGTTCAAAAGATTTAAATTTAAAAACCAAAATCTGACAGGTTTTGTCTTAAAACAGTTTTAATATCGGCTTGAGTCTCAAAAACTTCTCCACATCTAGGACATTTTAAAGGAAAACAAACTTTGACAAGTGCAAACAGGTTTTTTCTTGGACAATAAATAAAAGCTTCATTTTCCGTGTAATTAGAAAATTTAAGGATATGTTTTACCATCAAACATCACTCAAAATTTTCTTACTTTCCTTAAAGAATAAAAATTTATTACTCTCAAAAACAAAAAATATACTGCCAGCAATTAAAGGACTACTGGTGGTTTAGAAAGACAGGGTGTTCTTCCTTTTTGACGAGGGTTCAGCATAATGGCTGAAACAAGAAAATGTTCTCCTAATTGTGAATTTTTTAGATGCAGTCAAAAAGCTCTTCAGTTCAGGTCCGGAAAAGCTTACTGCAGGTTTGCAGATGATGTATGTGAAGGATACACATGCAAATATGCATTCTGTATAAGGAACAGGCTTCTTCCAGACGGTGTTTGTGGTTTAACCCTTAAAAGAACCACAACAAGCATAGAAACACCACCAGAAGAAGTTATTAAAGGAATTAAGGTTAAAGGAAGACTTCAGAAAAAAATCAGAGAAAAAGAAATATTCTAAACCAAACAAACATTTAAACGTTCCATCAACCAGTAAACTTTGTAGGTTCCCATGAAAAACCGAGAAAAAATAATTCAACAACCTGTAAACATACTGATAACAAGTTCACGAAGACCAACAAAGTCCATGAGAACCTTAATGAGAGACCTCCATACGGTTATTCCATATTCCTTCAGAATAAACCGTGGAAAAATGAGTATGGAAGACATTGCAGAACTTGCATCAAACTTAGAAGCTCATCATGTTTTAATCGTGGAAAGATGGAAAGGTGGACCCGGAAAAATAGAATTCTACAAAGTTTTGGATAGTCATATTGAGATAACTTTCCCGATTCTATACTTATCGGGTGTTCGTCTTCAAAGAGAACATAAAATATTTTGGAGAAAACAAAGAATACGAAGTAGAAGTTTAGCTGTAGCTAACCCTGAAAAAACTGAATATCAACGATTAGCTGAAGCTCTTTCCAAAATTTTTAACGTTCCCCTCCTACCAGAAGAGGAAACAAAAAAATTTCAGATTTATGTAAAAATTTCAGAAAGTAAAAACAGAACAAAAATAACCTTCTTTTCCAACATTCACAATATGGAAGTCGGTCCTGCCTTATACATAAAAAAGGTAAGCGATAGTGACCTTAAGAAAAAATCTTGTTAATGCAACAATAACCATAAATGTAGGGTCAGAAAAAAATGCAAAAAAAATAGTGGAAGCTCTACTACCAGAAACAAAGTCTACCCCTACTTCTCGTTTTAAGGTTGCTGTAAAGAAAAACGGAAAGTTTGTCATACTGTTTTTTAGGTCTTCAGACTTAGTAGCTTTACGGGCTTCCATAAACTCGTTTTGTCGATGGGTTAAGATGTTGAATGAAGTTTTTAATGTTCTAAAAGAGCTTCCATAAGATTAAACATACCATAACCTCTCAGGATAAACTACTTTTGTAGAAGCCATCTACCCATGAACCCCAAACAAATAAACAAAAATGTAATCAAGAAGAATATTAGGTACACGTAACGTAAAATAAAACTGGCAAGTTCTGTAGGATATTTTAAAAAACAATAGACTATACCAAAAATCACAAGTGCCAAGCCTATAACAACCATCAAAGCCAGCTTAAACTTGGTTTCCATTCTAAACCACCCGAATAAACATCCTGTTTGAAGTAAAAACAAGATAAAAACTTAATTAGAAGTTTAAATCTTCAATTAGTTAGTTCTCCTCAGTACAAAAGATACCCTTATTAATCAACTGAGGAGAACCAATTAAATGGGGCGTATATAAGTGGGAGAAGAAATTGAAATACCTTCACATCTTCAAGAAGAATTAGCAAAACTACAACAGCTTCAACAAACCCTTCAGGTTATAGTTTCCCAAAAACAACAAGTTGAAATGGAACTTACTGATACTGATAGGGCTCTTGAAGAGTTAAAAAAGATGTCAGATGATGCTGTTGTCTATAAATCCATAGGAATGCTTTTAGTTAGAAAAGATAAAAGCTCCATCACAAAAGACCTAACCGAAAGAAGAGAACTTCTCAGCGTAAGAGCTTCTGTC
>CAZNLG010000141.1:0-2016 GCA_964573765.1 uncultured Candidatus Bathyarchaeia archaeon
TTTGTGAAGTCATTAAAGAAGTTCAGGAGATAGCTCGTAAACTTATGGTTGATGAAAAAATAGGTTATGATTACAAGAAGAAACGTTTGAAATATTAGAGAAAAAACGGATTATTCATTTTTTCTTGGATGTATAATTCCTTCATTCTAACCTTATGTTGAGTCTGCAACAAGAAAGGTTTTCTCAAAACTTGGGGTAACTCTTCATAATATTAAGGGTGCTTCATGTTGTCCCCCAACCGAAATTCCAAGACTTGTTGATGAAATGTTTTGGGTTACGGTTGCAGCTAGAAATTTAGCTTTAGCTGAAACATTAGGTTATGATATGGTTGTTGTTTGTAATGGTTGTTTTGACACACTTACAGAAGTAAACCATGCGATGAATACCATCGGTGGAGTTCGTAGAGATATAACACGTAATATGATACCTAAAATCGAGAAAAAGCTTAACATCCTTGAAAAAGCTGTTAAAAACTACATAAAGATCGCCGCAACTGAACCGTTGATCCGTAAAAGAACTGTTGGAATTGGGGTTCTAACAAAAGATGAAGCAAAAGAAGTTGGTGTTGTCGGTCTAACTGCTAGAGCTTTAAACGTAGGAATAGATGTTCGTAAAGATGACCCCTACCTAGCCTACGAAGAAACTTCTTGGAATATGATAACCCAACCAGAAGGAGATGTTTATGCTAAAGTTGTAGTCATACTCCTAGAACTTCAGCAAAGCATAAGCATTTGTAAACAATGTCTAGACTTTTTAAAGACAACAAGTGGACCAACCCAAGCTGAAGTTCCCAGAGAATTTCCCGAAGGAAAAGAAGCTGTAGGTAGGGTTGAAGCTCCACGAGGAGAATTAACTTATTATATCCGGTCTAATGGGACTCATATTCTGGAGAGAGTTAGAATTAGAGCTCCGTCTTTCCTTAACAATCCTTCTACCCTCTACATGCTTAGAGACCAGATGGTTGCTGATGCACCCATAGTTATTGCAAGTATAGACCCAACCCAAAAAGAAACCATAGAAAAAGATTTTGAAGTTTACTCTAAGTACTGTCCAACCTGTAGAAAACAACTAAGCTTCAAACTTAACTATCATCCCAGAAAATACTACTAAGGAGGGTAAAGTTTGGGTTTAAAAACATGGTCAAGAGTTAAAGTCTCCATGGATAATGTTTGCACCTTGTAGTGGATGTAACGGTTGCCACATAGAGATCGTTGCATGTTTAACTCCAAGATATGATGTTGAAAGATTTGGAATCAAACTTACAGGAACACCAAGACAGGCAGATATATTGGTTGTTGTAGGTCAAGTTTCAAAACAAATAACAAAAGCATTAAAAAGGGTTTATGAACAGATTCCCAATCCAAAGGTTGTTGTTGCTGTAGGTTCCTGTGCCATAACTGGTGGAGTTTTTTATGGTGAAGGTGACTATGTAAGTTATGGGCTTGGAGGACCTGTAAACAAAATTATTCCTGTTGATGTTTATGTTCCAGGTTGTCCACCTAAACCTGAAGCAATCATCTATGGAATAGCTTTAGCAATCCAAAAGTTAAAGGAGCTTTCCATGAAGGAGGAAAAAAAGAAATGGAAGTAACTTACCTTGTAAAGGACAACCTAAGAAGAATAGTAAAACTGTACGTTGGATACAGTCTAAGAACAAAACTTGTAGATTTATACTTAAAACTTTATCAAGAAGCAAAAAACCCTGAAGACTTAGACCGGCTAGCTAAGGAACTTCCTGAACCTCAAACCGAAGAAGAAAAGGCTTTGGTTGAAAGACTCAAAAACGTTCATGAAGAATTTAAAACTTTACTTGGGAGATGAAAATAGAATGACTGTTCAAAAAACAACATAAAAACCTTAGTTACGCAACAAAGCTATATATAACAAAACGTAAAATTTTCTAGAGTAAAGGTTTCATAGTGAAAGTTTGTGGTGGGTGATGGATTTCTCAAACCTTCTAATAATGTTTGTCTACGGTATTATGCCTCTAATAACGTTAACAATAATGGTTATTGG
>CAZNLG010000142.1:0-1981 GCA_964573765.1 uncultured Candidatus Bathyarchaeia archaeon
ATTATAATTCCTTCTCTTTCCAAAATCATCAGCCGAAACCATATTTTTCAAAAAAAGTATTTTTGGTTTGTTTGTTTTTAAGGTTATTCTATGGTGTAAACAACGGATATTCTTGCTGTTATTTCGATTTCTCCCGGATAAACTGGTGTTCCAGCTTCGTTTTCGCTTGTTTCAAAAGTTTTGTAGGGGGATGGTTTAAATAGCCATCCTACGGTTATGGTTTTTATCCCGGTGAGTCTTACACCCAAAGCTTCAGCTATCGTGACAGCTTTTGTGTTTGCATCTTTAATGGCTTTTGTCAAAGCTTTGTTTTCCATCTGGGTTTGGGTTTCCTTTGACAATGTAAAATGTACACCGTTTATCTTGTTTACTCCAACGGTCACGGTTTTATCTATGATTTTTCCAACTAAGGTTATGTTTGTTGTTACCGTTAAAGTGTTGGATACACGGTATCCAACGATTTGAGCTGGTTTTTCTTTGTAGTTGTAGATGGGGGAAACATAATACCAAGAAGTTTTTATGTTTGCTTCTTTCACACCCAAATCTTTTAATACTTCAACAACTTTGAGCATCTTTTCTGCGTTTGCTTCAACAGCTTTTTCCGCGGTTTCTGATTCTGTAATTACACTTAGACTTATTACTGCTTGGTCTGGATGAGTTTTAACAACTCCAACACCAGATACTGTTAAGGTTTTTTCTTCCGTGTTTATTGAAGAACTAACAGATGATGTTGATACCATCACGTAGATTGCTACACCTAAGATCGTAGTTATGCATATCAATGCTACGGTTAATACTTGAAGAAATCTGTTTGTTTCCAGGGTTAAGGTTCCCCCTTTATGGTTTACCAGTCAGAAGCTTTTTAAACTTCTGAAAATGTTCGGATTTCTCCGAACATCTACCTTCTTATCCTTTTTAACAGGAGAAACAGAAAAATACTAACAAAAATTAAAACCGATCCAACTGAGAGATGGACCACCTTAAAAGTTGAAAAAATTTCGGGTGAAAACAATTTTTGAGAACCTTCCCTTGTTAACATGGGAGACCTTTCAAAGACAAATTTTAACAGTTCATATGTACCAGCTAGAAGAAAAGTTAGGGCTGAAGAGAAAAGAACAACAATCTTTTTTAGGTTATTTTGAAAAAGTCCCATCCCTTCCAGGTTAGACTATAGTAAACCCATTTGTTCTTTGAATCTATCCTTTTAACCAACCCTGACTTTATTAGCATGGTAAGATGTTCATGAACGGTGGATTTGGATAGGTTTAAAGATTCAGCAAGTTCAGTTATTGTCTTCTTTCTTTCACATAAAGCTTTTAAGATGTCTAGTCTTGTGTCGGAAGAAAGTGCTTTAAAGGTTTCCCGGTCTATTGTTAACTGTTCTTCCACTAAAACCACTAAAAAGTAGATAGTTAAGATAGGTTATTTAAGAATTTGATGTCGTCTTAAGAAAGTTTGTTAAAGTATGTTTAAATTTGTTAAACGAGTTATTTTTAAGCAACTTATCTTTTAAGAGAGAAAGAAGTCCTATGAACTTAAAAACACCCAAAGAAGGTGAATATTTAGAAACCGTAGAAGGAGTGGTTTTTGGAGTTAAAGGAATAATCCATCCACCCACCCATATAATTGCTTTTCCAAAGTATGTTCCAAACGGAAAGGAAAGAAAAGGTTACAGAAAACTTGATTCTCTCGAGAGTTCCTATAAATTTTTACAGGAAAACTATCCAGAATACTTAAGACATGACCCGGTTTTTAATGAAGTATTGGGTGAAGTACCAAAAACTAGGGTTAAAAAGATTTTTTCTCCACAGGAAACTTTGCAGAACCTTCTTAAAAAGGAAAAACTTGATGAAGTTGAAAAAGATTGTATAGATTTTGTAAAACTTCTTGGAGAATATTCTTCGATTCCCCTCCTAAAGTTAGGGGTTTCCGGTTCTGTAATGCTTGGACTCCACACTAAAGATTCAGATATAGACATAGT
>CAZNLG010000143.1:0-1946 GCA_964573765.1 uncultured Candidatus Bathyarchaeia archaeon
CCCTTTTAAGAGTTATCCGTTTTTCATAGTTTCTTCTAGACCTGTTCTTGGGTATAGGTGATTTTCTTTCTCTCCCCTGAATTTTTGGTGTTTGAAACCTAACTTTTCCAGCTTTTGTAAGTGAACCGTGAGTTGGCATTTTACTTCACCAAAAATTTAGAATGCTGATTTCTCCCTATTTAATGTTTCCCTAACCTTTACTCGATAGGAACGGTTTTTCCTGAAGGTGTTCTTTTTAAGAATCCAAATTCTTTTGTTTTTATTAAGGTTTTACTTGAAAAAACAGGTCCATCTTTACAAACCCTAAACCCATCTATCATACAGCTTCCACAGATACCTACTCCACATTTCATGTACCTCTCTAAGCTGAGTTGAGCTTGAACTTTATGTTTTAAAACTAGATCCAGAACTTTCTTCAACATCGCTTCAGGACCGCAAGCATACACCATTTTGTAAGAATCTTTTTCTAGGAGGTCAGCTAAAACATCCGACGCAAAACCTTTCAATCCTTCAGACCCATCTTCCGTTACCGTTAAAACTTTTCTTTTTCCCAAAATTTTTTTCATTTCTCCAACAAAAACAAGTTCTTCTTTGTTTTTAGCTCCAATTACCACGGTAGGCTTAACATTAACTTTCTTAAGATGTCTAACCAATGGTAGGAGAGGGGCTACACCTATTCCGCCCCCTACCACCAAAACTTTCCCACCAAAAATTTTGAAACCATTCCCGTATGGACCTCTAACTCCAAACATTGCCCCTTTCTCAAGTTTGTGAATTGCTTCTGTTGCTTCACCTACAACCTTCACGGTTATAGCAGAAATTCCCTTGTTGGTTTCCATGTAGGAGAGACTCATGGGTACTTCATCTAATCCTGGAATCCATACCATAATGAATTGACCTGGTTTTGCTTTTGAACAAAATTCATCTCTAAAAAAAATCGATTTAACTGTCGGTGTCTCTTTTTTAATCTTTACAATTTTCACGGTTCGAGGCTTATTTAACAATGAAACTTTCATTAAAGTTTTTCACCTAAAATTTTTGTGAGCTAAACCCGTAAGTTCTCCTACATGTTTAAGGTTTTTTCTTTTCAAGTATCTTTCTAAACCTTGAATGATTCTCTTGAAAACGTTTAAGTCTTCATGTAGAATTGCCGTTCCAACTTGAACTGCTGAAGCACCCGCCATAAAAAACTCTACAACATCTTCCCAGCTTGTTACGCCTCCACATCCAATAATTGGCACATCTACTTCTCTATAAATCTCGTACACGCAACGAATTGCTATAGGTTTCATAGCTGGACCTGAAAGACCTCCAAATTTACCACTTAAGACTGGTTTACCAGTTTCGATGTCTATAACCATAGCTTTTACAGTGTTTATGGCTGTAATAGCATCGGCACCTGCGTTAACAGCAGCCTTAGCTATTTCAACAATGTTGGAAACGTTTGGACTTAACTTAACAAAAACTGGTTTTTTGGTTGCAGATTTAACTTTTCTTACAACTTCTACAACAGTGTCGACTTTTTGACCTATCTCCCCAACTTTTTCTACGTGGGGGCATGAAACGTTTACTTCAAAAGCTGAAATTTCTAACTCATCAAGTCTTTTTGAAACTTCAAAATACTCATCTGGGTTAAAACCATAGATACTTACGATAAGTGGAACCTTTAACAGTTTTAATGTTCTTTTTAATTCTTGAACCATCTCATTTACTCCTGGATTTGGAAGACCCATAGAATTTAAAAGTCCACATGGGGTTTCCACGATGGTTGGGTTTGGATTTCCATCTCTAGCTTCCAACCCTATGGATTTTGTAACCACAGCACCCAGACCTGCTTCAGCCAACCTTTTAAGAGAACAGGCTGTTAAACCCAGAAAACCAGAAGCATTCATAAGTGGATTCTTGAGACTTAAACCAGCAATGTTTGTTTTCAACCTATCCATAAG
>CAZNLG010000144.1:0-1896 GCA_964573765.1 uncultured Candidatus Bathyarchaeia archaeon
GTTGGTGTTTGGTTCTGTTACCCTAACTGTAGAATTTAGAGTTAAGGAAAGATTTTAATGTTTGTAGCTTCTCTCTTTAAAAAGAGATGGGAAGCTATGCCTGTACTTAAGGTAGCTTTACCAAAAGGACACTTATGGGATGGGGTTAAAAACTTACTAAACCAAGCTGGTTATGAACTTAGGGTTAGAAGTGAACGTTCCTATTTAGTTTATTCAAACGACCCTGAACTTGAACTACGTATTCATAGGGCACAAAACATCAGTCCTCTTGTAGAAGAAGGAAGATATGATTTAGGTATCACTGGGTTAGATTGGGTTGTTGAGTTTAATGCTGATGTTGAAGAACTTTTGGACCTTGAGTTTGGAAGGGTAGACATAGTTGCTGCTGTACCTCAGTTTTACGGTTTTTCATGGTCTCATAATGTTTTTGAAAAGTTTTTGGAAAAGGTAAAATCTGAAGGGAAAAATAGGATAGTTGTTGCTTCTGAATATGAAAACATTACTAAAGCTTTTTGTGAAGAAAAGTTTGGAAACTTTCCCTACAAATTTATTCGTTCTTATGGAGCAACAGAAACTTTCATTGGTGTTGCAGACTTAATTATAGACTGTTCAGAAACAGGAACTTCTCTTCGAGAAAACGGGTGGCAAGTAGTTTATAAGCTATTTGAATCTACAGCCAGACTTATAGCTAACAAACAAAGTCTTCAGGACCCATGGAAAAAGGATAAAATAGAAGGTTTTGTTACTTTGTTGGAAGGCGCAAAGGAAGCAGAAAACCTTAAACTAATCAAGATGAACGTTCCGGAAAAGGCTTTAGAAGCTGTTTTAAAAATCTTACCTTCCATGAAAAGCCCGACAATTTCAAGATTGGCCATGGAAGAAGAACCAGGCTACGCCGTAGAAGTTGCTGCTAAAAAAGACCAAGTTTTAAAGTTGATTCCAGCCTTAAAAAAATGTGGTGCAAGTGATATTTTGGAAGTGGATATAAAGAAGGCCATCAGATAAAAGTCTAAAACTTTAAGTTTTTGCTGTTAATTCTTCCAGTATTTCTTTTGCCCTGTCTATTCTTATCGTTCTTTCCTGAACCATTTTTTCAGCCACTAAATCTATCATTTTTCCTTTTGCTCCAGCTGCTACAGCAATATTTCTGGCATGAAGAGACATATGTCCCCTTTGAATTCCTTCCGTGGCTAATGCTCTAAGAGCAGCTAAGTTTTGAGCTAAACCTACAGCTGCTAAAACTTCACCCAATTCCCTTGCTGTTTTTACTCCCAATATTTTCAGGGAAATCTTTGCGATAGGATTTGTTCTGGTTGCTCCACCAATGATTCCTACAGTTACGGGTAACTCAATTGTACCAACAAGGTCTCCATCTTCGTTTTTCTCCCAAGTAGTTAAGGAACTGTAATGTCCAAATCTTGCAGCATATGCATGAGCGCCAGCTTCAACTGCTCTTGTATCGTTTCCAGTAGCTAAAACCACTGCTGTTACTCCGTTCATCACACCTTTATTATGGGTTGCACAACGGTATGGGTCTGAAACAGCAAAAGCATATGCATCGATAATTCTATCAACGACTTCTTCTCCACCTAAAACATCTTTTGCTATAGTTGTTTTTGCTCTGGCAAGTCTTAAAGTTGCAAGGTTGGAAATTATTCTTAACAAAACTTTTCCATGGGTAATTTTTTCGATGAGTGGAGCCACTGCTTCAGCCATGGTGTTTACAGCATTTGCACCCATAGCATCTCTACAATCAACATGAAGTTCAATCACAAGCATGGGTCCTCTAAAAGTTTCTAAAACCTTTACGTTAAGGTCTTTTGCACCACCACCAAGTGAAACCAACATAGGGTCTTGTTCATTAGCTTTTTCTAAGATTTTTTCTTTCTCCAGAAG
>CAZNLG010000145.1:0-1845 GCA_964573765.1 uncultured Candidatus Bathyarchaeia archaeon
ATAAAGCATGGGAACTTATTTTTAACTTCAAAACCAGCCAGACGACTAACAAGTCTAAGAATATCTTGGTCTTTTTGAGTTTCAAGCTGAGAAGCTTCACCGACACCTAAACATTTAACCAGTGAAGCTGCATCTTCAACTATAACTATCTTCTCATCGGAAACTTCATGTGGAAGTAGTAGTTTATCTAAGGTTAATTTTGTTTTTAGGTCAAAGTTTAAAGTTAACTTCTTTACCAAACCATTCTCAACTTCTAATTTACCGTTTAAAACAGATTTTCTAAGTTCAAAAAATTCTTCAAAAGTTATGTTTCTCCAGAAATATGTGTATCTTGGATGAAGTGGGACATGTAAAATTGAAGAAATTTTAACAGCTTCAAATGCTGTTGGTTTTATGGTCAAAAAATTGTTAAGAAGTTCTTCCAAACGTTTAGTTTGAATGTTTAAAGCCTTGGATGTAGCCTCTACAGAACCATACCTTTCTTTTAAAGCATTTTTAAAATCCCAAATCCACCACTCTTCCACGTAGCCTGACTCAACAAGAGGTTTTTCATTTTCAAAAAATTCTGAGAAGGATATCAGTAAATCTCCAAGAAAAAGTATTTTTTCAACCTTGTTTTTAAGTTGAGATGCTTGTTCAACTGTTTCAACTCTCACAACCGAACCATTTTTAAGTCTTACAATAGGTGGTTCTATAGTCTCAACTGTACTTACAATTCCACCTTTTCCAGGCATTTCTAAACGTAGCTGAGTTCCAACAGCTATAAATCCATCCAATATAATCATGGTTGCAGGATGAATACCTACACAAGTAAGACCTGTGTTTCTTGCTCTTCCATACCTTAGTCTAAATCTTCCCCCATGTTTTGAAGATGAAGGAAAAGAAAAAACAGGTCTTCCTGCAATTATGTCTTGAAGATATCCTAACTCTACTTCTTCATTTTTACTCACAACAATGTTTTTTAACCAATCCCAACCAGTTAGGTTAAGCTCATCTATAACCTTCCAAACTTTTGAAGCTCTACCTGCTATACCATCATTCACAACTCTTAAAGCTCCACCCCTTACAGCATTGGTTTCTATGGTGGGGATATCTCTAAAAGATGAAACTTCAACAGGGTCTGTCTTTATCCCTGTAACTTCAACTGGTAAATGACGAAGAATGTATGCTATGGTTTCATCATCAACATGAAACTGAAAACGTGAAACTTCTCTCTCGTAAAGTCTTAATTCTTCGATAAACCTGTAAACTTCTTCTTCTGAAGCTTTATACAAATCCAGTCCAAGTAATCTCCTAATGTAATCGCCAAGAACAATTATAAGGGCTAACTCCGTACCTCCCGCAGACCTTACAGGACCAGCAAAATAGATAGCCAAATACTTTGAAGAACCCGTATCTGTTTGACGTTGTTTTATGGCAACCTTTACAATCCCTTGAATTGGTGCAGCTGTTACTCCTTCCGTCAGGATGGCTGTCCCGGTTTTAACCGCTTGTTCCGCAGCTTCTTCTGTTTCAAAATTTCCAAACCCTCCGTAAAGGATTTCCTCAGCTATCTTAAAGGCTAAGGGAACCCTTTTCATGTGGCTAAGTTCCCTTATCCTTTTACCCACTCCTGGAGGACCAACCATATATTCAATTCTGTCAGCAAAATCTCGTGCAACACGAATTTCTTCTTCAACCGTTGGTTTAGGGTCAAAGTTTCTACTTTTTGCATCTTCGGCTATCTTAAAAAGTTCTTTAAGCTTTAATTCTAACTCATTAAAGTATTCTGCATAAGCTTTACTACAGTCTGGAAACATAAGGAATTTTTCCACCATTCTTTTAGGTTTTGGTTAACCTATCCTT
>CAZNLG010000146.1:0-1776 GCA_964573765.1 uncultured Candidatus Bathyarchaeia archaeon
TTTACGAGGTTTCTTCAACCATTTTTACGGCAAATTTATCTACACATCCGTAGATTCCATCCAAAAATGAGTTAAACTTTAAGACCGGAACCAAAGGAATCTTTTCATATGCGTTAACTGGGAAGGGAATCAACGTAACTACAACTGGTAAAATTTTTATGGGTGTATCCAGTTTTTTTCTTATTTTTTCTTCGATTTTTTTGATGTTTTTTGAGAGAACTTCAACCTTTGTTAATTGTTCTTTTGTAATTTTGGTAAGTTGGGAGAAACTAAATCTACGTTTCCAATGTTTACAGTCTATGCATAAGATAAAATCTTCCCGAATCCCTAAAACATCTATCTCGTAAATTTTACCGTTAGCTTTTATTCTTTGATGAATCAATGTTTCATAGCCTTTCTGTTCAAGGATATATAACACCATTCGTTCAAAATCCTGCCAAGATAACCAACGACAAACAGAATCGATATGAAAACCAAGCTTTATGGCTTCAACAGCAATCATTATCTTTTGGGTCGGGGAAATCACAAAAAATTTTCTTCTTCTACTAAGAAGACCGTTTTGAACCAGTGTTTTGAGATGTCTTAAGACTGAACTTTTTGATATTAAGGCTTTTTCTGCTAAATCTTTTCCTAAAAAAGAATCTTTTTCTTTTGTAAGTTTTAGTATAGACATCAGTATTCTTTTTTTGGTCGTTGGTAAACTCAAACCGTATTTCACTAAGATATCCTTCTCAAGGAAACTCTTTTTAATTTTGACGCATCTAATTTTTGAGATATAATTTCGGTGGAAACATTGACTGGAAAAACCATTACCGAAAAAATATTTAGTAATGCTCTGGGAAAAAATGTTGAAGCAGGAGACCTGATAGTTGTTCCTGTTGATTTAGCTATGGCTCATGATGGTACCGCTCCTTTGGCTATCAATTCGTTCAGAAACATGGGTGGAGAAAAGGTTTGGAATCCGGATAAAATTGTTTTGGTTGTAGACCATGTTGCTCCAGCAGCATCAGAAGGAGTTTCAAATCTTCACAAAATGATGAGGCAGTTTGCTTCTGAGCAAAAGATAAAAAACTTTTATGATGTAGGTTGTGGTGTTTGCCATCAAGTAATGGTAGAAAACCATGTTTCAACAGGAATGATTGTTGTTGGTGCTGATTCTCATACATGTACTTATGGTGCTTTAGGAGCTTTTGCAACAGGAATAGGTTCAACCGAGATGGCTGCGGTTTTTAAAACCGGGAAATTATGGTTTAGGGTTCCGGAAACAGTCAGATGTAATGTGATTGGAAACGTACCCCCAAATATTACCCCTAAGGATATCATTCTTCATATAGTTGGAGAAATTAAGGCTGACGGTGCTACCTATAAGGCGGTAGATTTTTCCGGAGAAGTAGTTAAAAAAATGAGTGTTGATGGAAGATTAGCAATGTGTAACATGGTTGTTGAGATGGGTGCTAAAAACGGGATAATTGAACCTGATGAAAAAACCTTGCAATATCTAAGTGAAAGAAACAGAAAACCGATTGCAACCTTAAAAAATGATGAAGATGCAAAATTTGAAGACTTTTACGAATTTGATGTTTCAAACTTAGAACCTCAAGTTGCATGTCCATCAACCGTAGACAATGTAAAACCTGTTAGTGAAGTTGAAGGTTTAGAAGTAAACCAAGTGTTTCTTGGTTCTTGTACTAATGGTAGGCTTGAAGATTTAAGGGTTGCAGCAAAAATCCTCCAACACAAAAAAATCCACAAAAACACAAGAATGATAATCATACC
>CAZNLG010000147.1:0-1747 GCA_964573765.1 uncultured Candidatus Bathyarchaeia archaeon
TTCCAGAACCTTTCTTGCTTCGGCTGAAGCTTCTTCAGGTAATGTTTCTTCTACGGAAGCTTTTCCAGCTTCTGTGAGTGTGTTGTTAAGGAGTCTGTTGATCTCTTCTAACTCGTAGGATACTTCGGGAATTATTCCTTTTAATTTTCCTTTTGTTTCCTTTATTATCCCGGCTACTGGTGCCATTTGAATTAGGAGGTCACCGATATCTTCTACTGTTTGAAGTCGAAGGATAACTCTTTCTATTGCTAGTTGAGAAGCTAAAACTATTTTTGCCATCTTACGTATTTCAACACACTCATTAGCATAGATGGCTGCACGTGCATCATCACCTGAAGCTTTAGCTCCTATACATCTTTCAAACATTTCTCTGTCTCTTTGGTGAAGTTTTGTTGAAGTTTGTTCTAACTTGTTTAGCTGGGTTTCAAGTCTGTAGATTGCATGGACTATCCTTTCCTTGAGGGGTGGTTGTCTTGTGAAACCAAAATGCATGTTTATTTCACCTTTTAACCAAATTTTAGTTTGTTAGTAAGTTTTTTCATGGATTGATTGGACAGTTTTTTCTGGAGAAGACATTTCTGGAAATTTTTCTTTAAGCTTCTGTTCAGCTATTAAACTTGCTTCACCAAGAATCTTTTTTGATTCTTCTCCTTCAGTTTCAACCGGTAGGTCTATGTTTGTAACCCGACCTGATTCAACCATCATACCATTAAGCAATTCACCAATAGAGTCAAGTTCATAGGATACCTGAGGAAGAACACCTGCAAGTTTACCTTTTAATGCTTTTACTACACCGGAAACGGGAGCTAATTCTGTAAAGACGTTTCCAAATTCTTGGATGGTTTCAAGTCTTAACATAACTTTTTCGATGGCTAGTTGACTTAGCAAAATTATCTTTGCCATCTTACGTATTTCGGCACACTCATTGGCATAAATAGTTGCTTTTGCAGTGTCTTCGGCAACTTGTGCTTCAACACATTTTTCAAAGAGTTCTTTGTCGTGACGTTGCATTTTTAAGATTGCATGTTCAAGCTGTTCATGTTGAAGTTTAAGTTTCCAGATTACGTCGGATATTTTTTCTTGTAGGCTTGGTGTTCGATGTATTTTTTCTTCTATTTTTTTGATGAAGGACCCTTCTTTTTCTCCACTCCAATTTTTCATTATTTTCGCCATCCAGTAACCCCCCTAAAGCTATGGTTTAGGCTTTGGGGGAATTTTCCTAAATACTTCAACTTTAAAAAGTCTATTAAGCTTGTAGAATTTGATTTAGTTAAAAACCAAGAAAACCTACTTCTGTTTTTACAAAAAAATTCAACTTCTTACCGATGTTTTTAGGTGTTTTTGATTGGGATAATGTTGTTTAAAGATTTTTTAGGTGAAAAATTGTTTATATAGTAGAACTTTTGCTTTCACTTTTAGGTCGTTGTTTTACATGCTTTCCAATCCAAGCTCTGTTAATCCTTTTCTTTTCTCAAGTTCTAAGTGAATTATCCCCTTCCAAGATTCTTCTTTTAGGGTTTTATAGTTTAAGGAAGCCATAACTCCGTTTATGAATTTTAGGAGAAGTTCTGTGTTTGCTTGAGACTGGTTTGGGGCAATTACTTTTATGTAAAGTTTGTTGTTTTCAGGGGAAATTTCTACTTCTGTTATTTCCCAGAAACATGAAGTTAAGATTTTTTTGAATATTTCAAGTGGGTTTTTAAACTTTGTTTGAAGAAACTTTCCATACCATACTCCGGAAGTATAC
>CAZNLG010000148.1:0-1729 GCA_964573765.1 uncultured Candidatus Bathyarchaeia archaeon
GTTAGAGTGTATGAAGATGCAGGAGTCATTCTTGTCATGGATAAAATAAGGGTTACCCAAGATGGTGTTGTTGAAGGAACAGGTCCGGCTGCGGAAAGAGTAAAAAAGGTTTATGAGGAGTTTATGAAAGAAGAAGCTTAACCCTAGAATCTAGAAGAAAAATTTTTTAGAAAACATAAAAAATCTTAGTAAGGGAACAATCCTGTTAAAGTGAAAAACTCTTTTTCTTAGGGTTACCTATTTTAAAACTTAATTTTATATTTCTAGGTTGGTAGAAGTTAAACAATGTCTTTTGAAGTTAAACATAAAGACTTGTTTGGAAGAGTTGGAAAGCTTAAAACCAAAAGTGGAACGATTGAAACTCCAATGTTACTTCCGGTTGTTAACCCTAGAATGTTGGAAGTTCATCCACGAGAACTTTTGGAGGAGTTTGGGTATAAGGCTCTTATGACTAATGCATACCTCTTAAAGAAGTATTTTAAGGATGATGTTTTGAAGGAAGGTGTTCACGGGTTCTTAGACTACAAAGGTGTGATTATGACCGATTCAGGAGCCTACCAAGCTCTTAGGTATGGAAAGGTTGAAGTTGAACCTCTGGAAATATTAGAATTTCAAAAAAGGATTAACGTTGACATCGGAGTTATTCTTGACGTGCCAACTGGTTGGAAAACTTCAAGAAGCCATGCTGAATGGACTGTGAAAGAAACTTTGAAGAGAGCAGAAGAAGCAGTCAAACATTTTTGTTGTGAAGACAAAGTACTTTGGGTTGGTCCTGTTCAAGGTGGAAAATATTTAGACTTGGTTGAAGTTTCAGCAAAAGAAATGGCTAAACTTCCGTTTGATATTTATGCTCTTGGAAGTCCAACGGACATCATGGAACGTTATTTGTTTGATATCTTGGTTGAGATGATTGTGAGGGCAAGGCGAAATCTACCCATCGAGAAACCTTTACATCTTTTTGGAGCAGGACACCCGTTTATGTTTTCGTTTGCGGTTGCTCTTGGATGTGACCTTTTTGATTCTGCATCCTATGCTCTATACGCAAAGGATGACCGATACCTTACCGAGACAGGGACCATTAGACTTGAAAATCTAGAGTATTTTACGTGTACTTGTCCAATCTGTCAAAAGTTAACTCCGGAAGAGTTGAAGGAGAAAGAAAAAACGGAGAGAGAAAAACTTTTGATGAAACATAACCTATATGTTTGTAAAAAGGAGATTAACCGTGTTAAACAAAGTATCGTTGAAGGCAGACTTTGGGAACTGTTAGAACTGAGAGCAAGAAGTCATCCCTCACTTTTACAAGCTTTAAAAACGTTGGTAAAATATGCAGAACTATTCACTCAGGAAACCCCAGCTTATAAGTTTCGAGGAATGTTTGTTTTTGATGAGATAAGCCTAAACAGACCTGAAATTTTAACCCATAAAAAAAAGTTGATGGAAAATTATGAAAAACCAAGAGAAGCTGAGATATTGCTTTTACTACCCCAAACAAATTCAAAACCTTTCCATAAATCCGGTCAATACAAAAAGGTTAGAAAACTACTGGAAAGTGTAAAGATTGATTTTAGAAAGATTCATGTGTGTTTCTATTCTGTTCCATTCGGTGTTATTCCTGTTGAAATAGATGATGTTTATCCGCTTTCCCAGTTTGAAGTGGCCAAACCTTTTAATCTACAAATGAAGGAAGAAGTTGTGAAGACGATAGTTGAATACGTAAATCTAAAAA
>CAZNLG010000149.1:0-1727 GCA_964573765.1 uncultured Candidatus Bathyarchaeia archaeon
ACTCTACCTGAAGCTTGAAAACAGCATAAACCAAAACAGAAATTTTAGGCTTACTTAGGAGGCAAGCTGGCTTGCCTCTCCATGCAAAAATTGATATGAAGGTTTTCTTTTAAGCTGTTTTTTGTGAAGAATAAAGATTTCCAGAAGATGTATACGTTTTTACCTGTAATTGCGGAAAAAGATACATGGTGAACTGAAGGGAGAAAACGGTAAAACCAGGCTAACAAAAATTTTTAGCCAAAGAAGCTTTAGAGGTTTAAAACTTCTACTATGTCACCTACCCTCAGATACTGGATTCCAAGATTCTTGTATAGTTCACCTTTCACTTTAAATTTGGCATATTTTTTAGCAGGTTTGTTGGTCCGTTGAAGCCTAGAGGCAAGATTGCTGTTTCAACTTCGTCGTTTACCAGGATTTCCGCTTTTCCAAGTTTAACCTTTAAAACTTCAACCATGTAAACGTTTTCCTCCTCTTTTTCCGCCTCATATAGTTTTGCTACCACCCTTTCCCAGTCTATCTTTTTGATTTCTCCTTTTTCTATAAGCCTTTCCACAGCCTCCCATATTGTTGATGGTTTATACCCTTCCTCGGTAGCCTCCTCTACAAGGTCTTTCTACAAACATTCCCTGAACACCAGCACCAACAAGCCTACCATAAACATATCTTTCAGCCAGTTTTTCCTCGCTTATCTTTTGGGTTTCAGCGGCTAAAATCTTCTCCACAGCTGGAGCCGTTTCTTCGATTTTGGCTTCATCTGAAAGTGGAATTACTTCTTCAAGTTTAACCGTCCTTATCTTTGGTGTTATGGCTGCAGGCATTTCTGCTTCTAGAGCCTCTTCTTTTGCAAGCCTCTCAATTTCAGCTATTTCTTCCTTGGTTAGCGGGTTTGGTTTTGATTTTTCTTCTCTTCTTAGGACTGGTTTTAGTTGTTGGTTTAGTTTACGTGTTATTTTACGCATTTATTTCTGTTCTTTTCCACATAGCATAAAAGTAGGTTTGTTTTGTAATCTCTGAAAAAAAATGCTACCAACAACGTCTCCTATCACTTCTCTTGGGAGAATATTTGCAAATTGAACTGTTTCTTCAATATTCTGAGAGTTAAACTACATCATTGGAAGAACTAGTATAAGCACGATAACCATCATCTGAAATTATCTTGGGTAAGTTGATACCCAATAGTTTTGTTGTTATAAAAACCCGTGATAGCCATTATTATTGTTCTGAAAGATTCGTTTCCTGCAAAAGTTAATTTTTCCCTCTTTTTCCTTTTGAAAATCGGTATAAATATCCAAAATACTAAGGTTCTCATCTGGCGGCGCCAATCTAAACTCCCCTTATTATGCAACTTCCAAAAAACCAATCTTAATTTCTAATCCATCAACAAATGAAAATTTTTATTTCTTCAATTTGTTAATTTTTTTGGGATGATGAACCCTGGTGTATCAGAAAAATTTTTGATGAATTAAAACTGCGGGTCTGACCTTAAATTAGCTTAATTCTAGTTTTGGATAAGTTCTTATGTTTGTTTTGTGTTAATGTTAACGTTGTTACTGGTTAGGTGGTTTGATGTATGAAACCTCCATGTATGATTATGGTTAAATTAGTTATACCTTCAATTAGAGTTGTTGTTGCAAAAAAACTTGTTGAAGAATATGGTTTAAGTCAAGCAAAAACAGCAAAAAAACTTCGGGTTACCCGTGCAGCAGTAACCCAATATCTTAAAGGTG
>CAZNLG010000150.1:0-1629 GCA_964573765.1 uncultured Candidatus Bathyarchaeia archaeon
GTTTCGATTTCGAGGTCTCTTTCCGGGTGTTTAACTTTTATAAACATTTTTCTGCTTTTAAGATGGGTATTTTTCGGTAGGTCTGCAACCGTTAAAAGTGGACCACAAGGAATCCCTGCCTTTACCAATTTATCCAGAAGTTCTTCGCTACTCATCTCCATAAATATTTTGTTCAATTCTTCTTCAAGTACGGCTCTATGTTTACATCGACTTTCGTTGGTTTTAAATCTCTCATCTTTTAACAGATGTTCTGCCTTTAAGGTTTTACATAGGGATTCCCATGTTTCTTCGTTATAAACTCCTAGGTAGACCGGTCTATCCTTTGTTTCAAAAAGTCCGTAAGGAAAAAAGGCTTTGTATCCACTACCCATTTTTTCGGGTACTTCTCTGGAAAGAAGGTAGTATGCAATGTAATAACCCATCCATGAAACAGCTGTGTCAAAAAGTGAAATGTCGACCATTTGACCTTTACCGGTTCTTTCACGGGTAAAAAGTGCAACCATAATAGAATAAGCTAACAAGGCACCGGTTCCTGTATCTATAAACGAACCTGCATTTCTTACAGGTTTTCTGTTTGGTTCACCCGTTGCAGCCATCGAACCACACATAGCCTGAATAATGGGGTCGAAAGCTTTCCATTTTGATAATGGACCAGTCTGACCAAAACCTGAAAGAGAACAGTAAACTATTCTTGAATTAAGTTTAAACACATCTTCAAAACCAAACCCGTCTGCTTCAAGTGTTCCAGGTGTAAAACTTTCCACAAATACATCAGACTTTTTGATAAGTTTTCTTAACACTTCTTTACCTTCTTCTGTTTTTAGGTTTAAAGCAAGCGACCTTTTGTTTCTGTTGGTTGCAACAAAGATTCCACCTTGGTAGGTGTTTCTAAACGGTTCTCCTTTTAAAGGCTCAATTTTTATGACATCCGCACCAAGGTCTGCAAGTAGAAGCGTTCCATATGGACCTGCAAGTGCATGAGTTAAATCTAGAACCCTTATTCCTTGTAACGGTTGCATGATTAAGTTAAGGTCTATGTTAGACATTAACCTTTACGGTTAACCAAAACAAAAAAATAATCCATGAATTTTAATATAAGTGGTCTTAGCTTGTTAGGGGAGAGTTTTGGTTGAACCTTATAGAAGGTAGAGTGTTAAAGTACGGAGATAACATAGATACAGATGTTATCTATCCTGGTAAATACATGGTTTACACAAAACCTGAAGAAGTTGCTAAATATGCTTTAACAGGTTTAGACCCAGATTTTCCAGCTAAAATCAAGGATTACGGTTTGGTTGTTGCTGGTAAAAATTTTGGGTGTGGTTCAAGCCGTGAACATGCTCCCTTGTCTTTAAAATATGCTGGTGTAAAATGTGTTTTAGCAGAATCTTTTGCAAGAATTTTTTATCGAAATGCAATAAACATAGGGCTACCGATAGTTGAGTGTAAAGGAATTTATTCAAATGTTGAAGAAGGAGACCATCTTCAAATAGACATAGAAAAAGGTTTCATAAAAAACAAGTCAAAAAATACTGTTCTTCAGTTCAAACCTTTCTCAAAAATTTTACTTGAAATTCTTAAGAACGGAGGATTAATTGAATATTTAAACAGCAGGAATCGTTAAAATGT
>CAZNLG010000151.1:0-1615 GCA_964573765.1 uncultured Candidatus Bathyarchaeia archaeon
AACAACCCCCCTTTCTTTATTTTAAGAAATTAAAGTTTTTGGATTTTTGTTTTGACAAACCCCATCCTCTTTTGGGATTTTTGAGTTGTAAGGGAACCCGTTTTTAAGTTTTTTGGCTTTTTAGTTCTCAGATTATAACTTTCTTTTTAGGGGATATTCGATTATCTATTTTTTTTTGTATAAGGATTTATAAAGATAATCGGTTTTGGACTTAAGAGTAATTTAATATTTTTGTTTTTGTTAGCTAAGTTCTAGGAAAGAGAACATGTATTTCCTGTCTGATTTGGAACAAAAGTATCTTATCCATAAGCTTCTTCCCCTAGCTAGAGAAGTTGGTGTTAGTCCAGAACTTAGGGGGTGGAGTTGGTACAAGGAACCTTTAAAACCCTACTATGAAAATGTTAAACTTCCAATGTATACTGTTTGTTCCAAATATTGTCCAACCAATCGGGATGTGTACCTAGCGTTTGTTGAAAAAGAAAAAGGAACATTAAACTACAAGATTGCCTTAGGTAAGATGCTTCATGGTGTTGTAAGTGACTCCATCCAAGCTTTTATTCAAAGACGAAAACTAAGCTTTGACAATTGGCTTACAGAAGTTAGATGGAACGAAATCCCAGCTAAAGCTGAAGAAATAATTAAACCAGCAAAAGCTGTTTGGGATTATGTAACCAAAATGTGTGAAGCAAGATACGCAGAGGTTTCAGCCAAACAACCATATGCATCAGAACAGAGCCTAATGGCTTCAGCGGTACCATTTCTAATTGAACATAAGATCTCAGGTGAACTTTTAGGTTTAAGTGGACTGTTAAGCGTAGATTGTTATGATTATCTTCGATGTATAATGTTTGACCTTAAAGTTGAAAGTGAACCTCAAGAATGGCATAAACTTGCTCCCGTAGGATATGCACTTGTCTTTGAAAGTGTACATGAAGTCCCTGTAGACATATGTTGTATTGTTTACTTAAACTTAAAAAACGACAAAATAGTTGTTAAAAAAGACCTATTTTTTGCAAGTGATGAATTAAGAAACTGGTGGATTGAAGAAAGAGACAGAAAACTTGAAGTCGTGGCTGAAAGAAAAGACCCAGGTAAACCTGAAAAATCCCAATGTAACCCAGATTGTATCTACTACCAAGTTTGTTACGGATAAAGGGAGAGTTAAAGATGAAAATTTTTCTTGATGATTTTGGAATTTTCCTCGGTAGAAAGAGAAACCGTTTTCTTATCAAAAAGGAAAAAGAAAAAGCTGAAATTGTTGCTGACAATGTCGACTCCATAATTTTTAACAGTCAAGGAATATCCACATCCACAAGTGCATTAAACCTAGCCATAAAACATGGTATTCAAGTTGTTTTTGCTAGGTACAATGGTTGGCCTTACGCAATTCTCATGCCAACAACAATGACAGGCTCGGTTAAGGCAAGAAGGGAACAATTTTTAGCCTACACCGATGAAAGAGGCCTTATCCTAGCAAAAAAATTTGTAGTTGGAAAATTAACAAACCAAGCAAACCTTTTAAAGCTTATGGCTAAAAACAGAAAAAACACAAATCCATGCTTAGCTGAAAAAATCTATAAAGCTGGACGTTTAATTGAAGATGTAATTTTAAAGG